>NZ_JACEGA010000001.1:4107500-4147987 GCF_014174405.1 Variimorphobacter saccharofermentans
AATAATATATTTAACTTAGACAATGCGACATAATATTATGTATTTAATGCTGTAATAACCCCGTAATAACAAGGCTTTTGTTGAAACAATCATTCTCTGTTATTATGTAATAATCAATAATCTAAGACTTCATTCTTTCAATAATCGTATTAACGATTGCCTATTATTGACAAATTGTCTGAAATTTTAAATGACCTAATCGTTTTCTTATTTACAATAAGATATTTCTTTCTATAATATATTACATAATAAATGGCATTTCTCCAAGAACAATACTATAGAACATTTAATCTGAAACTGCAATCGTATTGTCCCTATTGAAACGCCATTTATCAATCGTTTATTGTATTCCTTTCATTAATGCATCCACTATTTCAGGGTACTTCCAAGACAGACCTCTGCGATCCAGTATTCCGAATAGCTCTCCCTCTCCGGTAAAAGCACCATTATCCCACCAAATACAAGGAATGCCCTTTTCTGTTGCGCTCTGAACATAGTATTCTGCCCATTCTACTCGGCTTTGCATATTCTCTTTGTCCCTCGCACCAAATTCTCCGATGATAACTGGAATACCTTTACTAATAAAGCTTTCATATATGTTATTCATCAGGTTATCGATTTCCCAGGTATCGTTACTATTACTCAATGTCCATTCTGAGGTTCCATATTCATTGAGAGTAAAGTTCCAGGGTGTATATGCATGTATCGATACAATTACTTTATCATCCTCTGGTACAATAAAATTACTCCATGTAATTGGATCAGAAGATGCTGCGTATGGTGGAATCATTAAATGTCTTAATGGGTTATTTCCTCCTGAATTACGAATAGTTTCTATGAATGCTGCATTTAGCTGATTTACAACATCTCTTCCTTCTTCATTTCCCCCAGTCCACTCAACATTCGTTCCCTTCATTCGGGGTTCATTTAAATCTTCGAATATTAAGTGCTCATCGTAATTCTCAAAACGGTCTGCAATCTGCCTCCACACCTTTGTTAAAATATCCTTTGCATTATCCGCATTTTCATATGAAGGAAAATGCCAATCCTCATGGTGCATATTAATTATTACAAACATATCACTATCAATCCCATAGTTTACTATGGTTTGAACTCGGTTTAACCACGCCTCATCGATGATGTAATCCGGCGCCGGTCCTAAATGTTTCTCCCAAGTAATAGGAATTCTTAGAATATTAAATCCTGCTGCCTTAATCGTTTTTATCATTTCTTCGTTAGTTAATGGATTTCCCCAGGATAACTCTGAGTTAACCCCATTACCTCCGGTAGCATCCATAGTATTCCCTAAGTTCCACCCGATTTTCATTTCTTTTATAAGTTCCACAGATGATATATCTCGCATTTCCTGTCGTTCAATTGTCTCTTTTTTTACTGGAGATGTTTGCTCATTCTGAGAAGACTGCTGGTCTTTAACTTCTCCTTTCTCCGTTGGCGTCACAGAGATCTCCTCATTTGTAGCTGTTTCTATCTGAGTTTTTTCTTGTAGCTGATTTTCTTTACTACATGCAAATAAATAAATAGTAAAAATCAGCATTATTAAAGTTATGTAAACCCTTTTCATTATTTCGTACCCCCTATACTATGGTATATCTAATATCCATACACTATTTGATAAATATAACATTTCTTTACAGTATATCATAGGTTAATGCTTAATAAAATAATTATTGTGTGAATAGTCCTTTGCTAATATACACTTAAGATTTTAATATTAAATTACGTACAAAAAACTGCCGCAGATTCTGCGACAGTCTTTTCTATAAATAATAACGGAGAAAGAGGGATTTGAACCCTCGCGCCGGTTGCCCGACCTACACCCTTAGCAGGGGCGCCTCTTCGGCCACTTGAGTATTTCTCCAGTAACTGAACTTATATGCATTCGAAGTAGTCTTCTAATGCCCATATTCAATTGCTTGCCTACTATTTTACAAAGGCAAAACTTAGTATAGCAAATGGATTTTCGTTTGTCAACTGCTTTGCATAACTATTTCATATAAATTATTTCCATTTGAATCAATTACAACAATCACAGGAAAGTTCTCAACATAAAGTTCACGAATAGCCTCTGTTCCCAGATCGTCATAGGCAATTACTTTCGAGGATTTAATTCTTTTTGAAAGTAGCGCTCCTGCTCCGCCAACTGCTGCAAAATATACTGCTTTATTCTTTATCATGGATTCTATTACTTCTTTACTTCTCTTTCCTTTTCCTATCATACCCTTTAAACCATGATCTAAAAGAAGAGGTGTATATTTATCCATACGACTGCTGGTAGTCGGTCCTGCAGATCCAATTACTTGCCCTTCCCGTTCTGGAGTGGGTCCAAGATAATAAAGAATGGTATCCCTTAAATTTATAGGAATGTTATCACCATTCATCATAGCTTCATACATTCTCTTATGTGCTGCATCTCTTGCCGAATAGATGGTTCCGGTAATATATACATAATCACCGGCCTGTAAGTCTTCTACCTTATCCGTTGTAAGGGGGGTATTGATATATTTATCCATAAATCCTCCATCTACGATTCTATATAATAATCAGAATTCGTAATGATCTTTGTCATATGTTATAGATGTGTCACACTACAAAATCCGAGTTACATGTCGATTAACATGACAACAAATATTAATCGCTACCGGAAGTCCGGCTATGTGAGTCGGGTAGGTCTCAATATTCACTCCCAGTGTGGTTGTTTTACCCCCTAACCCTCCAGGTCCTATACCGAGCTTATTGATTTCGTCAAGAAGCTCCTCTTCCAGCTTTTTTATATGTTCTTTGTCTGAAGGAGTATCCATGCTTCTTGCCAATGCCTTCTTAGCCAGTATAGCACATTTCTCAAAGGTTCCCCCGATTCCTACTCCTACTACAATAGGAGGACAGGCATTTGGCCCGGCTAACTTTACTGTTTCAAGTACTGCCTGCTTTATTCCTTCCATACCATCTGATGGCTTCAACATATATACTCTGCTCATATTCTCGCTTCCAAAACCTTTGGGAGCCACTGTGATTTCAATATGATCTCCCGGTACTATTTCATAATGGATAATTCCCGGTGTATTGTCTTTTGTATTATCTCTAATTAACGGATCAGATACAACTGATTTTCTTAAATAGCCTTCCCTATATCCTTGGCGGATTCCTTCATTAATAGCATCCTCCAGATTCATTCCTTCAATACTTACGTTTTGACCAATTTTAATAAAAACAACTGCCATACCGGTATCCTGACAAATCGGTATAGAATCTTCTGATGCTATATCAAGATTCTCCCCTAGTTGTCCTAGTATCTGTTTACCAAGAGTGGAGGTTTCCTGCTCATATGCGCTCCGAACCCGCTTTTCTACATCAGAAGCCAACTGATAGTTGGCTTCGATGCACATTTCCTTAATATTTTTTATTATATCTTCTGTTTGAATTATTCTCATATATACCTCAGCTCTTATATAATTCCATACCTGCTTGGTAAGAATTCTTAGAAATTAATTACTTTGATTATTTATCCTCTTCTTCTTCCAGTTCTGAATCATCCTCATTGATCACATCGTCTGTGTCATCCATATAATCATCCAGTTCAGAATCCATATAGTTGGATAAATCAATCGAAGCATTCTCTTCATCCAGTTCTTTCTCTAAATTCTTGATTACTTCCTCATCTGTTGTATTATTATTGCTTTCTCTTACCTTTGCTAAGCTAGCAACCTTGATGTCGGTATCCGTATCGATAGCCATTAGCTTTACTCCTGAAGTAATACGCCCAAGTACTGAGATATCACTCACCATTATACGAATGATAATTCCTTCTGTAGTGATTAACATTACTTCGTTATCTTCACTTACTGCCTTAACACCTACTACATCACCTGTTTTTTCGGTGATCTTATAGCATTTTACTCCTTTTCCTCCTCGGCGCTGTACTGTAAATTCATCCATATCAGTACACTTGCCCATACCATTTTCAGATACGAAGAGTAAGTATTTACCCTGTGTATTTAATTGCATTCCAACTACTTCATCCTCACCGGTTAAGGTCATTCCGATTACACCCATAGAGGTTCTGCCGGTAGGACGTACATCCCTTTCATTAAAGCGAATACACATACCATTCTTCGTTATCAAGAATATATCTTTTTGAAGATTCGTTGATTTTACTTCTATCAACTCATCATCTTCCCTTAAATTAATTGCCTGTAATCCGGACTTTCTGATATTCTCATAATCACGAATCGGCGTCTTCTTAACAATTCCATTCTTGGTTGCCATGAACAGGAAGCGGTCTGATTTGTATTCTTTTAATGGAATTATTGCAGTAATTCTTTCCTCCGGCAATAGCTGCAACAGATTTACAATAGCTGTTCCTCTGGCAGTTCTGCTTGATTCTGGAATTTCATATGCTTTTAGTCGATATACCCGTCCTTTATTCGTAAAGAACATAATATAATGATGATTTGTCGTCATCAGAAGATCTTCTATGAAATCCTCCTCAATTGTCTGCATACCCTTAATTCCTTTACCTCCACGATGCTGACTCTTGAAGTTATCAATTGTCATTCTCTTGATATAACCAAGTCTAGTCATGGCGATAACTGTATTCTCATTAGGTATTAAATCTTCCATGGAAATATCAAATTCATCATATCCAATGGAAGTTCTTCTTTCATCTCCATACTTGTCACGTATAATCGTTATCTCTTCTTTTATAACGCCAAGTAATTTCTTTTCATCTGCAAGTATTGCTTTATACTCAGCAATCTTATTCATAAGTTCTGCAAATTCATTTTCCAGTTTTTCTCTTTCCAAACCGGTCAATGCACGTAGCCTCATGTCAATGATTGCTTGCGCCTGTGGATCGGATAAAGCAAATCGTTCAATCAATCTTTCCTTCGCTATATTACCATTCTGCGAGGAACGTATAATTGAAATTACTTCATCAATATTATCAAGAGCGATTAATAAGCCTTGTAAAATATGTGCTCTTTCCTCTGCTTTATTTAAGTCATACTTTGTTCTTCTGGTAACAACCTCTTTTTGATGTTGCAGATAATAATCAAGCATCTGATAAAGATTTAATACGCGAGGTTCATTATTAACCAGAGCAAGCATAATAACGCCAAAGGTATCCTGTAATTGAGTATGTTTATATAAATGATTCAATATTACATTGGCATTTACATCTCTCCGTAGCTCGATAACAATTCTCATACCGGTACGGTCAGATTCATCACGAAGCTCCGTAATACCATCTATTTTCTTTTCTTTTACTAAATCTGCTATTTTCTCTATTAATCGAGCCTTATTTACCATGTATGGCAATTCCGTAACTATAATACGATTTTTCCCATTGGCCATAGGCTCAATATTGGTAACTGCTCTTACCCTGATCTTACCTCTACCGGTACGATATGCTTCATTAATTCCAGCTGTTCCTAGGATTTCTGCTCCTGTAGGAAAGTCAGGTCCTTTAATAATCTCCAGTAATTCTTCAATATCTGTCTCTCTGTCTTCCTCAACATAATTATCTATAATTTTCAGAACACCATTAATAACCTCACGTAAATTATGAGGCGGAATATTAGTCGCCATACCAACTGCAATACCTGAGGTACCATTTACTAACAGATTCGGATATCTTGAAGGTAATACATTTGGTTCTTTTTCTGTTTCATCAAAGTTCGGAGAAAAGTCAACGGTATCTTTATTGATGTCCGATAACATTTCCATGGAAATCTTACTTAAGCGAGCCTCTGTATAACGCATAGCCGCTGCACCATCACCATCAATCGAACCAAAGTTTCCATGTCCATCAATTAAAGGATATCTGGTAGAAAAATCCTGTGCAAGTTTTACTAATGCTTCATAAATAGAGCTATCTCCATGCGGATGATATTTACCCATGGTATCACCGACAATACGCGCACATTTACGATGCGGTTTATCAGGTCCATTATTCAATTCTATCATTGCATATAAAATTCTTCTTTGTACCGGTTTTAATCCGTCCCTTACATCGGGCAAGGCACGTGCGGCGATAACAGACATGGCATAATCAATATATGATGTTTCCATGGTTTTTCTCAGATCGACATCATGCACCTTGTCGAAGATAAACTCATCCATTCCTTTTCCTCCGTTCAAACTTTTCCCTGATTTTATCTATTAAATATCCAGATTTTTAACATACTTTGCATTTGCTTCAATGAACTCTCTTCTAGGTTCTACTTTGTCACCCATTAAAGTTGTAAAGGTTAAATCAATTTCTGAAGATTCCTCTTCATCCATTGTTACACGGAGTAAAACTCTTTTCTCCGGATCCATCGTAGTATCCCAAAGCTGTTCTGCGTCCATTTCACCAAGACCCTTATACCGCTGAATCTTGTTATTACCATCTCTTCCTAACTCTGTTAATATTTGATTCAATTCCTCATCGCTATATGCATATCGAACAATTTTATTCTTTTCTACTTTGTAAAGAGGTGGTTGTGCCTTATAGACATAACCCTGCTTGATTAATTCCGGCATAAAGCGATAGAAGAAGGTAAGCAGTAATGTACTGATATGGGCACCATCTACATCGGCATCTGTCATAATAATTATCTTGTGATATCTTAATTTGGTAATATCAAAATCCTCCGATATACCAGTTCCAAACGCAGTGATCATTGCCTTTATTTCATTATTGACCAAAATCTTATCAAGTCTCGATTTTTCTACATTTAGAATCTTACCACGCAAAGGTAGTATTGCCTGAGTTGCTCTTGATCTGGCCGTCTTCGCAGATCCACCCGCAGAATCACCCTCAACAATATATATTTCACATTTTGAAGGATCCTTCTCAGAACAATCGGCAAGCTTACCTGGCAGACTCATTCCCTCTAAAGCAGTCTTTCTTCTTGTTAAATCTCTTGCTTTTCTTGCCGCATCCCTCGCTCTTTGTGCTAAAACTGCTTTTTCACATATTATTTTAGCTACATTTGGATTCTGCTCAAGAAAATAAGTCAGCTGCTCACTCACTACACTATCTACTGCCCCTCTGGCTTCACTATTACCAAGCTTTTGCTTTGTTTGTCCTTCAAACTGAGGTTCCGGTATCTTAACACTGATAATCGCTGTTAATCCTTCTCGAATATCCTCACCGGATAGATTTGCATCGGTATCCTTCAAGTATTTTTGAGCCCTTGCATAATCATTAAAGGTTTTCGTAATGGCATTCTTAAAACCTGCCAGATGGGTACCTCCTTCCGGAGTTGTTATATTATTAACAAAACTGTAGATTCCTTCTGTATAGGTATTGTTATGCTGTAATGCAACTTCAACATATACTGCGTCCCTTTGTCCCTCACAATAGATTATTTCGGGATATATGGGATCCTTATGTTTATTTAAATATTCAACGTATTCCTTAATTCCTCCGGCATAATGAAATGTTCTTTCTTTAACTTCTTCCTCTCGAAGATCACGCAGATTAATCTTTATATTCTTTGTTAAAAAAGCCATCTCCCGAAGTCTTTGCTTCAATACATCAAAATCATATACGGTTTCTTCAAATATTTCTTTATCTGGTAAAAATGTTACCTTTGTTCCTCTACAGTCGGAATCACCAATTTCCTTAAGAGGATTCATAACCTTACCACGTTCATATCTTTGAAAATATTTTTTTCCATCAACACATATTTCGACTTCCAGCCATTCCGATAAAGCATTTACGACAGATGCACCTACGCCATGGAGTCCTCCAGATACCTTATATCCTCCACCACCGAATTTTCCACCTGCATGCAATATGGTAAATACAACTTCTACTGCTGGAATGCCGGCCTTTTGATTAATACCAACGGGTATACCACGACCATTATCAATGACAGTTACAGAATTATTTGGATTAATCGTCACATCAATGGTATCACAATATCCTGCCAAAGCCTCGTCAATTGCATTATCGACAATTTCATAAACGAGGTGATGTAGCCCTTTGGAAGAAGTAGATCCAATATACATACCCGGCCTTTTTCTAACAGCCTCCAAACCTTCTAGTATTTGAATTTGATCAGCACCATATTCGTTACTCATAATCTTCCTCCCTGTTTTCGGGAGGCTTTTCCCTCCCTGCTCTGCGATAATATACTTCTGGAATCTAACTTAGTCAAACACCTAAAGCTGATTCTTCTCTGTTACATTACCCTCTTCTACATGAAATATCTTATTATATTGAAACCTATGATTAATAAACTCTTCCAATCCAGTACAGGTAATAATTGTCTGTATCTCTCCTATACTGTTTAACAAATATGTTTGTCTTTGCCTGTCCAATTCAGATAATACATCATCCAATAATAATATCGGATTATCCTTAATAATTGACTTAACCAAATCAATTTCTGCAAGCTTACAAGATAAAGCAGCTGTTCGTTGTTGACCCTGGGATCCATACTTTCGAATATCTATGGTTCCTACTAAAAAATTAAAGTCATCTCTATGAGGACCTACATTTGTCATTTTTAATGCTAAGTCACGTTCAAGTGATTTCTTTAACTTATCTTCAAATATATGAACCTCAACATTTGGTTCATACTGAAGCTTTAATTCTTCCTTACCACCCGTAAGTTTCTTATGTATATCACCAACAATAGAATTTAACTTATCAATAAAATCAAAACGGGATACAATTATCTTTTTCCCGTACTCAATTAATTTAGCATCCCATATATATAGTGTTTCCAATAAATTCCGATTAAAACCAATTTGCTTTAACAAATTGTTTCTTTGTTGAAGTACTTTATTATAATTCGACAAATTATTAAGATAGATTTTATCTAACTGGCATAGTTCCAAATCGAGGAATCTTCTTCTTTCACTTGGTCCATTCTTAATAATATAAAGATCCTCCGGCGAAAAAAACACAAGGTTTAACATACCAAACAATTCACCTTGCTTTTTTATTGGATGGCCATCTATGGCAACCCCTTTGGCTTTATTTTTTTTCAAGTGTAAATCAATTCGATGCTCTATATTATTTTTATCTAACTGTACTCTTATATGAGATTCCTCTTTTTCGAACATGATAACTTCTTTATCTTTACTTCCACGATGTGATTTCGTAGTTCCACAAAGATAAATTGCTTCCAGAATATTGGTTTTTCCCTGAGCATTTTCACCATATAATATATTAGTACCACTATGAAATTGCACATTAAGATTATTATAGTTACGATAATCTTTTAATTCTAATGATTTTACAATCATGTTTACACCAACAATTCCTTCTGCATCATATTCAATATTGATTCTTAATAAGTTTCATATATGAACAATCATATAAATCAATATAAAATTATGTTATTTTATTATCTTTATCTGTTCTCCCTTATACTCTACCATATCTCCGTCATAGAGCTTTTTACCTCTTTGTAACTCAACATTACCATTCACTTTCACGTAACCGTCAAGAATCTCATTTTTAGCATCTACTCCTGAACCAACAAGTCCAGCTGCTTTCAATGCCTGACCTAATTTAATATAGTCTTCTCTTAGTTTTATTTGATGCATACTTTCATCCTTTCCAGAATCTATGCCGTAACATTAATATTTACAGGTAATATTAAATAAATGTATGACTGATCCTGATTACGGATGAAGCAGGGAGCTTTCGCATTTATTAAATAAATATCAACTGTCTCATCATCAATTACTCTTAATGCATCCAATAAGAATTTTGGATTAAATCCAATAATGATATCTTTTCCTTCAAGTGTAATATCGATTTCTTCGTTCATGGAACCGATCGCTGTATTAATCTTTAATTCAAAATTATTATTCGATATATCTAAAATAATTGGTTTCTTATCCGTTTCACGAATCAATAACGAAGCTCTTTCAATACAGTTCTGAAGTTCTTTTTTATTTATCGTAACCTTAGTTTCGTAATCACTGGAAAGCATCTGATCGATACGGTAGTATTCCCCTTCAATTAATCTCGTTAACACAACTGTATCATCAAACTCAAATAAAGCATGCTTGTCCGTAAAGAAGATATTCACTAACGAAGATACTTCTCCCGATAATATTTTACTGATCTCATTTAATGTTTTTCCAGGTATAATAACTTTTCGATCTTCATAGGAGTCCTTCATTAATATTTTTCGAATAGAGATTCTATGACCATCCAGGGAAATAACTCTTAGTTCATTATTCTTTATCTCAAATAATTCTCCGGTCATTATTTTATTACTTTCATTATCGGAAATTGAAAATACAGTTTGTCTTATCACTTCCTTTAATGTAAATTGGGATAATACAACCGGATTATCCTTCTCAATATTAGGAAGATATGGAAACTCTTCTCCTGATCTACCCGATATAGAGAATTTAGCCTTCTCGCAAACTATTTCTGTCATATAATTATGATCAGTAGTAATGTATACATCATTTTCAGGTAATCTTCTTATAATTTCTGAAAAGATCTTAGCGTTCAATGCAACAGATCCCGTTTCATGAATGGTTCCCTTAACTAAGGTCTCAATTCCTAATTCCATATCATTTGCTATCAATTTAATAGTCTGTTCTGTTGCTTCTATAATTAGACATTCCAAAATTGGCATCGTTGATTTTACAGGTACTGCTTTCAAAACAATATTAACACCATTTAAAAGATCCGATTTTTGACATTGGATTTTCATATGTGTATAATCTCCCTTCACGATAAAAGATATAAATATATAAAAGATTCTTAGTAATAACATTAATAAGGGACGTGTATTTGTTGATATCCTTGATTTTGCCTTAAAAAGCAGGACTTGCAGCAATTAATAACAGTGTAAAAATCCTTTTCATAACATGTGGAAAAATTCAATTCATTATGGATGGAAAAACTGGTAATAAAATTATTAACAGTATATCAACAACCTATCAACCGGTTATTAACGTATAACAAACATAGTATTATAATAAATAATTTTATTATTACGCTATCCTATTCCGGATTTATCTTCTTTATTAATACATCAATAGTATTATGTAAAGATGAATCTTTCGCAATATCCTTTGATACCTTATCATATCCATGAAGTACTGTTGAGTGATCACGGTTACCAAGAATCTTTCCAATCTCTGTAACGGACAAATCAGTTAATCGACGGCAAAGATACATAGCGATCTGTCTTGGATAGGAAATATTGCGACTCTTATCCTTCGAATATATTTCACTAGGAGATATATTGTGATGTTCTGCGACTACTTCTACAATTAATTCAGGAGTAATTACTTTTTTCTCGTTTGGAGAAATGATATCTTGTAATGCCTCTTCTGCAAGGAGAACATTCAGTTCTCTCTTTTTTAATCTTGAGAAAGCAACAATCTTGGTGAGTGCTCCTTCCAATTCACGAATATTGGACTTAATATTGGTTGCGATATAGCGTAATACTTCTTCATCAATCTTATATCCGTCCAACTCTTCCTTCTTCTTAAGAATTGCCATTCTAGTTTCATAATCTGGAGATTGAATATCTGCCATTAATCCGTGCTCAAAACGAGAACGAAGTCTGTCTTCTAATGTTAGCATCTCCTTTGGAGGACGATCACTGGATATAATAATTTGCTTTTTCGATTCGTGAAGAGTGTTAAAGGTATGGAAAAACTCTTCCTGTGTACTTTCTTTTCCTATTATAAATTGAATATCATCAATTAGCAAAATATCAATACTTCTATATTTTTCACGAAATTGCATTGTAGTCTTTTTTTGAATTGCTTCAATTAATTCATTCGTAAATTTTTCACTGGTAACATAAAGTACCTTGGTATCCGGATTCTGATTCAACACAAAATGAGCAATAGAATGCATTAAGTGTGTCTTCCCGAGACCAACTCCGCCATAAATAAAAAGAGGGTTATAAATTTCACCCGGGTTTTCTGCAACAGCTAATGCAGCAGCTCTAGCAAATTCATTATTTCCTCCGACTACAAATGTATCAAACGTATATCTGGCATTTAGAAAAGTTTGATCATTCGGTTTCTTTTTCGAAGTAACGGGTTCAGCCATCTTCTCCACTGAATCTATCTGACTTTGAAGAACAAACTTAATCTCATAAGGTTCATTCATGACTTCTTCTATAGAAACTTTTAGTAAAAGCTCATATTTATTACGGATGACATTGAGACTCGGAGGTCCAATACGCTCGTCGTTAATCAGAATTGTAATTACATGATCAACCACATCATATATTTTCAACGGACGAAGCCATGTATTATATGATACATCTGTAATTCCATATTCAGTTATCAGATATTTTAATATCTCGTCCCATTTTGATTCAATTAAATTTTTCATTGTAGCCTCCATTAATACTCACATAGATATATATTATAACAAAATTATTAAATTTTCAATGGTTATTATGCCATTCTTTATTTTCATAGAATGCAATAACATAGTTTTGATGAGCCTTGAAGACGTCGAAAATAAAAAAGAAAAAGTTTTATATTTAAGCAATGTTAGTTTTGTGATTATTCATGATGTGAATAATGTTAATAAAGATCTATTAATAAAATTTTACAATATATACATGTGTAATTAGTGAATAAATTTTTAACATTAATAACATTAATAAAAATGTTTGTAAAATCGAAGAATCAAAGAAAAGATATAATATAAAAAAACAAGATATCCACATAAAAATAATTCTTATCCACATACAGAAAATCAAAGCATATATATAAGGAAGAGATTCAACCTATACTCGAATGTGGAGATTCTGTTGATATCATATTAATACTCATTTATATAGATAATTGATTTACTAAATAAGTCTAATAAATATACAGAAATAAGAAGAGAAAATAATCAGATATAGAAATATAAAATCCTCGGTACTTGGGCTCTGTACTATAGAGCCTTATGTACCGTTACTAGGAGCAACTTAGCGAAAGAGGCTCCGCGGAGGATATATTTTCTTATCTCATCTTTTCTTTCCTTCGAAAGTATCAAATATATAGAGTTATAAAGAGGTAAAAGCAAAATATTTACTTGACTAAGATGAGCTTAACGTCTATAATAGACGTGATATTCCAATAAGCAAACAAGGTGAATTGTAATACAATTTCTTGTTATGAAAATTGATAATAATCTCGCTTACCATAAAATACGGTGCAGCTAAAGGAGGTGCAGAATAATGAAAATGACATTTCAACCGAAAAAAAAATCACACTCTAGAGTACACGGGTTTAGAGCTAGAATGAGTACAGCAGGAGGCAGAAAAGTATTATCTGCCAGAAGAGCAAAAGGAAGAAAGAAGTTATCTGCATAGGTCGCAATTATGTGACCTTTTCTTCTATTGCTGATAATGTAAACTAGAAAGAATACTTCATATAACATAAAAATCTGACGTAATGTCAGGTTTTTATATATATATGAAAGGTTAATTAGATGAATAATACAGAATCGTTAAAGAAAAACGAAGAGTTTGTTGAAGTATATCGTAATGGTAAGTCGTTAGCGAATAAATATTTGGTAATGTACGTTAAGAAGAATAATATGGAAAAGAACCGTATTGGAATATCGGTAAGTAAAAAGGTTGGAAATAGTGTTGTCAGACATAGGATAACCAGATTAATCAGAGAAAGCTATCGATTATCGGAAGATAGCTTTGAATTAGGATTTGACATTATTGTTGTGGCCAGAGTAGGAGCCAAAGAGAAAAGCTACAGTGAGATAGAAAGTGCATTATTACACCTGATGAAGCTTCATAAAATTAGAAAATAAACGGATTAATATCTGAACAAATAGAGAGATTTATAATTGTAGGGGTATAGAAGTGATAATTAGAAGAATATTAGTTATATTGATTAAAGGATATCGAAAATATATTTCACCTCTGAAGAGAACATCTACCTGTATCTATACACCTACCTGCTCTTTATATGCAATTGAAGCGTTGGAAAAGTATGGAGCTTTAAAAGGGACATATTTAGCTGTGAGAAGAGTTTTAAGATGTCATCCCTTTCATGAAGGAGGGTATGATCCGGTACCGTAAGAAAGGCCGAATCCTTTTATTGTATGATTATGTCGTAGGACAGGAGCTCTAAGGAGGAAAAATAATTGTTGATTACAATTTTGACTAAAAATGGTGGACTAATATTGGGTCCGATAGCAAGCCTTTTGGGCTTGATTATGAATGCAATCTATGAATTTTTTCATTTTTTCGGTATTCAGAATATTGCTTTAACAATATTTGTATTTACCTTTATTACAAAAACATTAATGCTTCCATTAACAATTAAACAACAGAAATTTACGAAACTTTCATCTAGAATGAACCCTGAAATTCAGAAAATTCAGGCAAAATATAAAGGAAAAAAAGATGAAGCATCTTTAAGAAAACAACAGGAAGAGACACAAGCAGTATATCGTAAATATGGTGCCAGCCCTACAGCAGGCTGTTTACCTCTTTTAATTTCTTTACCAATTATGTTTGCATTATTCCAGGTTATTAATAATATACCGGCATATGTTAATCAGGTAAAGGATTTATATGAATCAGTTGCTTTACAGGTTGCATCTGTACCACAATATAAAGATACCCTGACAACATTAGCGGAAGGAGTATCTAGATATCGGCTTACAGAATTTCCAGATACAAATTCTATAATTGATTTGCTTTCAAAATTTAGTAGTGATAAATGGGAGGCATTTCGTACCAGTTTTCCTACCATTTTGAATAATGTAGTAAATAATGGTAGTGATGGAGCTACGATTGCAGCTCAAATTGATAGTATTCAGAATGTGAATACCTTCTTTGGATTAAACATTACGAATAATCCTGGTTGGAAATTCCCTGGTATTCTTATACCGATTCTTGCTATGGGATTACAGTTTATTCAAGGAAAGCAAATGCAGATAAAGAATACTAGCAATGATAATAATAGCGCTGCAGCAATGACAAATTCTATGAATGTTGTAATGCCTATTATGTCAGGTGTATTCTGTGTTACCTTACCAACTGGTGTAGGCTTATACTGGATTGCAACCAGCATATTTGCTATTATACAGCAGCTCTTTGTAAACAAATATCTTGATCGTGTGAATGTAGATGATTTAATTGAGAAAAATATAGAGAAGGCCAGTAAAAAAGTTTCTCCTAACAAAGGAAACGGAACATCATTGCAGGAATTAGCTCGAAAGCAAACGAAGAATATTGAAAGTAAAGTTGTTGCTGAGAATGATTATGTTGAGGCTTCTGAGGATAATAGTAATGATGAAGATACATCTTCCGCTCCCAAAAGTATATCAGATATAGCAAATCTATTAAAAAACAGAAATGTAGATAAGGGGGATAAATAACTATGGATTGGAAAGAAATTTCAGCGAAAACAGTGGATGAAGCCTTAACCAATGCAATGTTGGAATTAGGGACAACAATCGATAATATAGAATATGAGATAATTGAAAAAGAATCCAGCGGTTTTTTAGGAATCTTCGGTAAGCCCGCCAAAATCAAAGTACGTTTAAAAATGAGCTTGGAAAATACAGCAAAGAAATTTTTACAGGATGTATTCCAGGCAATGAATATTCAAGCAGAGATTCAGGTTTTATATGACCAGGAAAATGCCACATTAGAAATTAATGTTGACGGCGAAGAAATGGGTGTATTAATAGGAAAAAGAGGACAAACCCTTGATTCACTTCAGTATTTAATCAGTCTGGTTATAAATAAAAACAGTGAAAACTATGTAAAGGTTAAATTAGATACTGAGAATTATCGCGAACGAAGAAAAGAAACACTTGAGAATCTTGCTAAGAATATTGCATTCAAAGTTAAGAGAACAAGAAAGCCTATTTCCTTAGAACCTATGAATCCATACGAGAGAAGAATTATTCATTCTGCATTACAAAATGATAAGTATGTAGAGACTTATTCGGAAGGTGAAGAGCCTTATCGTAAAGTGGTCGTTAATATAAAAAAAGGAATGAGAGATTTAAAGTATTCCAATAATAAGTCTACTGGTGGATATCGTAAGGATTATAATAAAGACGGTAACAGAGGTTATAACAAACCTTACAATATCAGTAAAAGTGGTTATAACAAGAATTATAGTACCGATTATATAAAGGATTATGAGAAATATAAGGAAAGTAAGGAAAAGAAAGAACAGGTTGAAACAGTATAGCATTCAATATGTATGTTGAAGTAGGGGGTGTCTTAAAAGTATAGCATACTTTAAGGCACCTTTTTATGAGTTTAGATAAGGAGATATGGCATGAGTAATGATACAATCGCAGCTATCGCAACAGGATTAAGTAATGCAGGAATTAGTATTATTCGAATTAGTGGTGATAATTCATTATCGATCATAGACCGTATTTATCGATCAAAGTCAGCAAATAAATTATTGTCTAAAGAAAAGAGTCATACCATTCATTATGGATATATCGTAGATAATGAAGAGATCGTTGATGAAGTAATGGTAAGCATTATGAGAGCACCGAAAACTTATACTAGAGAAGATACGATCGAGATTAATTGTCACGGAGGTATCGTAGTTACTAGAAAAGTATTTGAGACAGTTCTTAAATATGGTGCCAGAATTGCTGAGCCGGGTGAGTTTACAAAGAGAGCTTTTTTAAATGGAAGAATAGATTTGTCTCAGGCAGAAGCCGTTTGTGATATAATACATGCAAAGAATGAGTTATCACTTAAGAACTCACTACATCAGTTAAAAGGAAGAATCCATCATATCATTACAGACCTTAGAAATCGAATTCTAAGAGATATTGCCTTTATTGAAGCTGCACTGGATGACCCTGAGCATATCAGTTTAGATGGATTTCAGGATGAATTAGCAAATCATATCAAACAAGAATGTGATGAGATTAATCAACTTATTAAAGAATCTAAAAACGGAAAGATAATAAAAGAAGGGATAAAAACCGCTATAATAGGTAAACCCAATGCCGGAAAGTCCAGCCTTCTTAATTCGTTAGTAGGAGAAGAAAGAGCAATCGTAACTGATATAGCAGGAACTACCAGAGATACTTTAGAGGAAATCATCAATTTTAATGGAATTATGCTGAATGTGATAGATACTGCAGGAATTCGTGACACAGTGGATGTAATAGAAAAAATGGGTGTAGAGAAAGCATTACGAATTGCAGATGAAGCGGACCTGATTATTTATGTTCTGGATTCTTCTACAGAGCTAGATGATAATGATGAAAACATATTAAAGTTAATCGAAAATAAAAAAGCACTATTAGTCCTAAACAAGACAGATCTTGATACAAAAATCTCTACTATGGATATTGAGAAGAAAACAAATCATCCGATAATAAGTATGTCTGTGAAAGAAAATCTAGGTTTTGATCAGCTAGAGAATATGATTCGAAAAATGTTTTTTGAAGGGGAAATCACGTTCAATGAAGATATTTATATCACAAATGACAGGCATAGAGAGGCATTTCAACAGGCCCTGGATAGTTTGCAGATGGTATTAAAAAGCATAGAGGCAGATATGCCTGAGGATTTTTATTCCATAGATTTAATGAATGCATATGAGGTATTAGGGCGTATAATTGGAGAAAATGTAGAGGAAGATTTAGTTAATATGATATTTAAAGAATTTTGTATGGGAAAATAGTGTTATATGATATTATAATATTATAAAGTACGATTTTTAGTGCTGATTTGACAAATTGACTTAAGTCAAAGTTGTTTTATTAGAAAGGGAATGGATTGAATATGTCATATGTATATGAGAGCTATGACGTTGTAGTAGTAGGGGCTGGACATGCTGGCTGCGAAGCAGCATTAGCATGTGCTAGATTGCAATTAAATACATTATTATTTACTATCAATATGGAAAGTATTGCGATGATGCCATGCAATCCTAATATTGGAGGAACATCAAAAGGACATTTAGTTAGAGAGATTGATGCCTTAGGTGGAGAAATGGGTAAGAATATTGATAGAACCTATATCCAATCGAAAATGCTGAATGTTTCAAAAGGTCCTGCTGTTCATTCGCTTCGCGCCCAGGCTGATAAACAGGAATATTCCAATTCTATGAGAAAGGTATTGGAGAATACTCCGAATTTGACATTAAAACAAGGTGAGGTAACTGAGGTTTTAGCAAAAGAGAATAAAATAACAGGTGTGAAAACATATTCCGGTGCCATATATCCATGTAAAGCAGTTATTTTATGTACTGGTACTTATTTAAATGCACGATGTATCTATGGGGAAGTAGTAAATAACACGGGTCCAAATGGGTTAAAGTCGGCTACTCATTTAACAGATTCTTTAAAAGCATTAGGTATCGAAATGTATCGTTTTAAGACAGGTACACCAGCAAGAATCGATCGTCGTTCAATTGACTTCTCAAAAATGGAAGAGCAGTTTGGAGATGAAACGGTAGTTCCATTCTCATTTACGACAGATCCGGAAGATTTAAAGAAAGAGCAGGTATCCTGTTGGTTGACCTATACGAATGGCAAAACTCATGAGATTATTAAAGCGAATATAGATAGATCTCCACTTTATAGTGGAGAAATAAAAGGTACTGGTCCAAGGTATTGTCCATCCATTGAAGACAAGGTGATGAAATTTGCAGATAAGGACAGGCATCAGGTGTTTATTGAGCCGGAAGGAAATTATACAAATGAAATGTATATTGCAGGCATGTCAAGCTCCTTACCAGAAGATGTACAATATCAAATGTATCGTTCCGTACCTGGACTGGAAAATGCGAACATTGTCAGAAATGCATATGCCATTGAGTATGATTGTATCAATCCACTACAACTAAAACTTTCGTTGGAGTTTAAGAATATAGAAGGACTGTTCAGCGGAGGACAATTTAATGGTAGCTCCGGTTATGAAGAGGCTGCTGCACAGGGCTTAATAGCTGGTATTAATGCTGCAAGAAAATTACAGGGAAAAGAACCATTAATATTAGATCGATCTGAGGCATATATTGGTGTACTAATAGATGATCTGGTAACAAAAGAAACGCATGAACCATATCGAATGATGACTTCAAGAGCTGAGTATCGTCTTTTATTAAGACAGGATAACGCAGATATAAGACTTACAAAGAAGGGATATGAGGTAGGCTTAATCAGTGAAGAGCGATATCAAAAGCTTGTCAAGAAAATAGAGGATATTAATAATGAAATATTACGATTAGAAAGAACCAACATAGGAGCAAATAAAGAAGTACAGGAATTACTTCAAAAGCTTGGAAGTTCAGAATTAAGTACAGCGGTTACTCTGGCAGAGCTTATTCGTCGTCCGGAATTGAATTATGAGCTACTTGAACCAATTGATAAAAACAGAGTTAAGTTACCAGGAGATGTTATAGAACAGGTTAATATTAATATAAAATATGACGGGTATATTAAGCGTCAGTTGAGTCAGGTAGAGAAATTCCGAAAGTTAGAAAACAGACGTATTCCTGATAATTTGGATTATATGAAGGTGCCAAGCCTTAGAATTGAAGCTAGGCAAAAGCTGATTAAGTACAGACCTATTTCAATTGGACAAGCTTCCAGAATATCCGGTGTGTCTCCTGCAGATATATCTGTTTTATTGGTTTATTTATCCCAATATAAAAATTCATAAATAAAGAAATGAGGATAATATGAATTGCAATCATTATTCCGAAATGAACATATTTGAGGAAGGATTAAATAACTTAGGTATTACATTAACCGACCGGCAGAAGCAACAGTTTATTGATTACTATGAGTTACTCATAGAATGGAATAACGTAATGAATCTGACAGCAATTACTGATTTGAAAGAGGTAATAGTAAAGCATTTTATTGATAGTCTGTCACTGGTTAAGGTATATGAACCTTTATCTCAGAAAGTATTAGATATGGGTACAGGTGCCGGATTTCCTGGAATTCCTCTTAAAATAGCATTTCCTGAGTTGGATATGATATTAGTAGATTCTCTAAAGAAAAGAATTACTTTTTTAAATGAAGTTATTAACAAGCTAAGTTTGAAGAATATCATAACAATTCATGGCAGGGCAGAGGATTTGGGACATGATATACTATATCGTGAAAAATTCGATTTATGTGTATCCAGAGCAGTAGCAAAGCTATCTTCCTTATCAGAGTATTGTTTACCTTTTGTTAAGAGGAATGGTTACTTTATTTCTTATAAATCGGATAAAATTGAGGAAGAGTTATTGCAATCCAAGAGGGCTTTCGAAATATTAGGTGCTGAAGTAGAGAGTGTAGCTGAATTTGAGTTACCTGGGTCTGACATGAGAAGAACGATGATATTAATACACAAAAATAAAGTTACTCCTCATAAGTATCCGAGAAGTGCAGGTAAACCGACGAAGGAACCATTATAGAGAAGAAACGGAGTAGAGAAAATGATTCAAGGAAAGCTGTTATCATACGGTGATGATTTGACGGATTCTAATCGAATTCGAAAACAAGTATTAGTAGATGAATTAGGTATGATTTCAATAGATCAAGTCTATGAGAATAATAATGAATCAATCCATGTTATAGTATACGAAGAGGGTAATAGTAGCATTGCAGTAGCAGCAGGAAGAATACGATATGATGGAGAGAAATGTATTATTGATCAAATTGCAGTTATTAAGGACTATAGAGGTAAAAAGTATGGTGATTTTACGGTACGAATGTTAATGAATAAAGCGTTTACATCCGGAATATCAGAAGTAAGATTATATGCTCCAGAGAATGTAAGTGAATTTTTTAAAAAGATTGGTTTTGATTTTGTTAAAAACTACGATATTTTATCTAATTATGAATACGAAAATATGCATATATTGCAGAATAATGTAATTATTTCATGCCATTTTGCAAAAAAAATGAAATAATTTAGAATAATATGCATAAAATACTTTAAAAATAACAAATTTTGTATTATTATAGTAGTAGTAGTTTTAGAATAAAGCAGAATATTTGTTGCCTCAATATAAGAAAGGACGTAGTTATATGCGTGACAACAATATGAATAGTGAGAAAGATCAAGTTAGCGAAATTCAAACATCTACTGAATTACTTAAAGAATTAGTAATTGAATATGGAGAGCAATTATTTGGTCTTGAGTATACTTTGAAAGAAAAGTGTAATAGTATAAAAATAAAAGAGCAAGAACTACAAGAGTTAGAACGTACGAATGACTATAATATTGATCTCTTCTCTCCTATTAATAATGTTACCAGTAATGTAAGCATAGTCCAAGAAGGCATTAAAAATATTCAAAATGAAATCTCTGAAATAAATAAGAAGATTGAGTTCCTTACAAACAGGATTGAAGGACTAAGAGAAACTATAAAGCTAATAAATTCTTTCAATCAACAGCAGAATAATGAGTCTAAGTCGAGATTGGATTATAAGATAGAAGAGATTGGTCTCAATATATTAGAGGCTCAAGAATTTGAGAGACAAAGAATTGCGAGAGACCTTCATGATACTACTGTACAGAATTTGACCGGTATGGTTCATAAAGCAGAATTATGTGTTAAATTAATTGACATTGATACCATAAGAGCAAAATTAGAATTACTAACGATGTCAAGTACCTTAAAATCTACTATCAGTGATATGAGAGGAATAATATATAATTTAAAACCAATGTCACTTGACGATCTTGGCTTAACTATTACAGTGGAAAGATATGCTCAATCATTAATGGAACAGAGTAATATTAAGATAAACATACATTCCAATGAAGAAAAATACGATATTCATCCGGTGATAAAACTTACTTTATTTAGAGTAATTCAAGAAGCCTGCTCTAATGTAAAAAAGCATGCAAAAGCATCTCATATAAATATAGATATAGAATATCAAGAAAATCATATCTTAATTAAAATTGTAGATGATGGCATTGGATTTAACATGAATAAATTAGCATCAAATAGTATTATACAATGTTCCAAATTTGGTTTAACTTTTATGAAAGAAAGAATAGCACTTTTATCAGGGAATATTGAAATTCTATCTGAAGAAGAAAAAGGAACAAATATTACTATTAATGTACCATTAAAAGCACTTGGAGGGGAAAAGGATGAGTAAACCTATTAATGTAATGATTGCAGATGATCATTCAATGGTCAGAGAAGGTATTAAACAGTTATTGGAATTAGACGGTGATATTTTAGTTTGTGAAGAAGCAAGTAGTGGTAGACAATGTATTGAACTACTTGATGAAAATAAAATTGATGTTCTACTACTTGATATTAATATGCCAGAATTGAATGGATTGCAGGTTCTACAGAACATAAGAGAATCCAAGAGAAAAATAAAGGTTCTAATACTAACAATTCATAATGAAGTAGAGTATTTAATAAGAGCTGTTGAAATTGGTGTAGATGGATATGTATTAAAAGATTCGAGTTCCGCTGTATTGAAAAAAGCAATCGAGGCAGTCTACAGGGGTGAAACTTTTATTCAACCAGAATTAGCACCAATTATGAAAATGAAGCTGGACGAAAAAAATAATAGTTCAGAATTAGACAATTCTCTGACAAAAAGGGAAGTAGAGGTTCTTAAGTTATTGGCGGAAGGATTGTTTAATAAAGAGATTGCCTATACATTAGCTATAAGTGAAAAAACAGTGAAAAACCATGTATCAAATATTTTTAAGAAAATAAGTGTTTCAGATAGAACACAGGCAGCGGTCTATGCAATAAAGAACAACTTAGTAGAATTATATTAGGAATTTCTATGAATATTGATAAGTACTCAGAAGAAACATCTCCTTTATTTTAATAATTATGTCAGAATACTTATTCTATTAAAAGAGTCGTTCGTACATTAATGAAATAAACTTAATACATTAATAAAAAATGAAATGTTTCACGTGAAACATTTCATTTTTTATAGTTATTACTTAAATAAATAGAAATAGCAAATCATCAACTGCCATTTAAGTATATGAATGTCTATATCATCAATAAGTAAGATTAATTTATACTAAATAAGAATATAGAGTAGAAAATAAATATAATTTCATGAAATACAACTAGATATAACAAATAAATAATGATATAATTAGTTTTATGTAAGCTTAGAAAATGTATGATGAGCTGAGATGAAATAATTACAAATATGGAAGGGGGAGAAATATGGCAAGAGTTATCGCAATTGCAAATCAAAAAGGCGGTGTAGGTAAAACAACTACGGCGATTAATTTGTCAGCATGTTTAGCTGAAAGAAATCGCAAGGTTTTAGCAATTGATATAGATCCGCAAGGAAATACTTCAAGTGGACTTGGTATTGACAAGAATAAGTTAAAGAATTCAGTATATCAAATGATAATTGGAGAGTGTACCTTAGAAGAGTGTCTGGTTCATACTGCAATAAAAAACTTAGATGTTCTACCTTCCAATGTAAATTTAGCAGGAGCCGAAATTGAACTCATAGGTATAGAAGGTAGAGAGTACATATTAAAAAAGGAAGTAGATAAAATAAGAGATGATTATGATTTTATTCTTATTGACTGTCCCCCATCCTTAAATACACTCACAGTAAATGCAATGACTACTGCGGATACAGTTTTAGTGCCTATTCAATGCGAGTTTTATGCTTTAGAAGGTTTAACTCAGTTAATACATACTATAAACCTTGTAAAGCAGAGATTGAATCCGAGGCTTGAAATGGAGGGAGTAGTATTTACTATGTTTGATGCCAGAACTAACCTTTCACTTCAAGTAGTAGAAAATGTGAAATCAAATCTAAAGCAGAACATATATAAGACTATCATTCCAAGAAATGTTCGTTTAGCCGAGGCACCTAGCCATGGATTACCAATTAATTTGTATGATCCTAAGTCAGCTGGTGCTGAGGGATATCGACAGTTAGCAATTGAAGTAATTGAAAAAGATGATGCAGAGATGTATGAGAAAAATGATATAAGTGAAATTAAATATAGAAATAAGAAAAAACATTAATAATCTACTTTCTGGTGTTATAAAGTAAGTTGAGAGAGAAAGAAATACGTATAAGGAGAGAAATTTATGGCGGTAAAAAAGGGATTAGGTAAAGGTCTTGATGTTATGATTCCAGAAGTAATTATAGAGAACACAGATAAGAGTGATGAAAATGTTTCACGTGAAACATTAATTCATATTAGTGATATAGAACCAAATAAGTCACAACCAAGAAAGAAATTTGACGAAGACGCTTTACAAGAACTTGCAGATTCAATAAAGCAATATGGGGTTATACAGCCCTTAATTCTACAAAAAAGGGAAAAGTATTATGAAATCATTGCAGGTGAAAGAAGATGGAGAGCTGCAAGATTAGCAGGATTAAAAGAAGTACCAGCAATTATTAAAGATTATTCTCCACAAGAGATTGTTGAAATAGCTTTAATCGAAAACATACAAAGAGAGGATCTAAATCCAATAGAAGAAGCTCAGACGTACCATAGACTGATAGAAGAGTTTCATTTAAAGCAGGATGAGGTAGCAGAAAGAGTTTCAAAGAGTAGGACTGCAATTACAAACTCTATGAGATTATTAAAGCTGGATGATCGTATTCAGCAGATGTTAATTGACGATATGATATCCAGTGGGCATGCAAGAGCATTATTATCCATAGAAAATAAAGATGTGCAATATCATACAGCATGTAAAATCTTTGACGAGAAGCTGAGTGTAAGAGAGACAGAAAAATTGGTAAAACAGATTCTGAAAGAAAAGCCAATAAAGGAGGCTTCCGCTACTATAGAAGATGAGTTTATATACCGAGATATTGAAGAGAGAATTCGTAATATAATTGGTACAAAAGTATCCATACATAAAAAGAAGAAGAATAAAGGAACGATAGAAATAGAGTACTATTCTAATGAAGAGCTTGAACGAATAATCGATATGTTTGAAGCCATGAAATAAAACGAAAGAAATATTATTAAGTATACAGGAAATATGTTGGAGGAATTGAGAATGAGCTTTACAGAATTGATAAATGATAACGTTGCCTATATTGTAATAGGAATTGCTGGATTTACGATATTACTATTCTTCTTAGTAATTATTCTATATGTAAAAAATAGTAAATTAAAGAATAAGTATAAAAAGTTTATGACAGGTCAATCCGGTGAGAATTTAGAATCGGAGATATTATCCCGCTTTGCAGATATTGATCAATTAAAGAAAGATACATTAGATATAGAGAAAGAAATTGATAAAATCAAAGAAAATCTTACGATTACAATTCAAAAAGTAGGTGTTGTAAAGTATGATGCATTTAAAGAAATGGGTGGCAAATTAAGCTTTGTACTTGCATTGTTGGATAAGAGAAATAATGGAATATTATTAAATTCTGTTCATAGCAGTAGGGAAGGATGTTATACCTATATTAAAGAAATTATTAATGGAGAATCCTTCTTGGAGTTATCCGAAGACGAAAAAAATGCCTTAGAAATGGCTTTAAATAGTAATAATTATATGGCATAAAATAATAAAATTATAAAATAACACTGGGCTTTCATCACGTATCATTATAAATTGTGTTGAAAACCCAGTGTTATTTTTTATACATAAACTTTACTTTAGAGGACGATACTCAAAATTTAAGAATTAATTATACTTATTTCACCTTTTTTGGAACGTTTCCTCTGCCATAGTAAGCAATCAGGTAAAGCTCTTCTAATTCTGATACGAGAGGAAGTCTCGGATTTGCTGTAGTACACTGATCACCAAATGCCAGATCAGCCAGGGCTGATACCTTATTGAGGAAATGCTTCTCATCAATTCCATACTCCTTTAGGGTAGCTGGAATACCTAGATGACGATTTAATTCTTCCACATCCTTTGCTAACATTTCTACGGCGTCTGCATTGTTCTTAGGACTCTTACCTAATTTCTTCATTAACTCAAAGATCTTATCGGAAACAATGTAGCTTTCATATTTCGGGAAAGAGGTAAACTTAGTCGGACATTCTACACCATTATATCGAATCACATGAGGTAGCAAGATAGCATTTGCACATCCATGAGGAATATGGTATTCACCACCAAGCTTATGAGCAAGTGAGTGATTGATACCTAAAAATGCATTTGTAAATGCCATACCAGCAATGGTAGATGCATTGTGCATTTTTTCCCGAGCTATAGGATTATTGGCTCCTTGATCGTAGGATTCTCTTAAATAACGGAATACCATATCGATTGCGTGAATTGCAAGAGCATCCGTGTAATCGGAAGCAAGCACTGAAATATAAGCTTCAAATGCATGAGTCAGAACATCCATACCGGTCCAAGCGGTAGATTGCTTTGGTACACTCATTACAAAATCAGGATCAATAATAGCTACATCTGGAGTTAACTCGTAGTCAGCGAGAGGATATTTTTTATTCTCTTTGGTATCTGAAATAACAGCAAAGGAAGTCACTTCTGATCCAGTACCGGAAGTAGTAGGTATTGCTACAAACTTAGACTTCTTACCTAACTGAGGAAATTTATAAGCACGCTTACGAATATCTAAAAACTTAAGAGACATATTCTTGAAGTCTGCTTCCGGATTCTCAAAGAACAGCCACATACCTTTGGCAGCATCAATAGCAGAACCGCCTCCAAGTGCAATAATAACATCTGGATTAAACTTAGTCATTGCATCCACACCCTTGAGTATCGTATCAAGGCTGGGATCTGGTTCAACCTGGTCAAAGATCTCACAATGAACATAATCAGTACGTTTTCTTAACTGATATAAAACTTTACTTACATAACCAAGTTTCGTCATGGAAGGGTCAGTTACAATAAATGCTTTTGAAATCTCAGGCATTTTCGCTAAATAGGAAATGGAACCAGATTCAAAGTAGATTTTGCTGGGAACCTTAAACCATTGCATATTTACCCTCCTCTTTGCTACACGTTTATAATTTACTAAATCTACTGCGGATACATTGTGAGTAGTAGAGTTACCACCATAGGATCCACAACCTAAAGTAAGGGAAGGCATATTTGTATTGTACAAATCACCGATAGCACCATGAGTGGAAGGTGAATTTACAAGGATACGTCCTGTTCTCATTCTAGCGGAGAATACATTAATAACCTCACTATCAGTGGAATGGATTACGGAAGAGTGTCCTAAACCACCAAGTTCAATCATTTTCTCACATAACTGGAATCCTTCTTCTGTATTCTTTGCTTTAATTACAGCAAGAACTGGTGAGAGTTTTTCTTTGGATAATGGATACTCAGGACCAACACCATCTAACTCAGTACAAAGAATCTTCGTTTGAGGAGGGATCTTAATTCCTGCTAATGCTGCTATATCAAAGGGTGATTGACCAACAATAGCGGGATTTACATTTCCGTTCTGAGGATTAATAACAACAGGCTCCAGAAGCTTTATTTCTTCCTTTGTTGCAAAATAGCATCCAGCCTTCTTCATTAGTTCTACTACTTCATCATAAACAGGAGCATCAATAATGGCAGCCTGTTCGGAAGCACAGATCATACCGTTGTCAAAGGATTTCGATAAAACTAAGTCATTTACAGCGCGTTTTAGGTTTGCTGTCTTTTCAATAAAGCAGGGAACGTTACCTGGACCCACACCGAGTGCTGGTTTACCACAGGAATAAGCTTGTTTTACCATACCAGATCCACCTGTAGCTAAAATCATGGAAACGTCGGGATGATTCATAAGCTCTCTGGTAGCATCTATAGAAGGATACTCGATCCACTGGATACAGTTCTTAGGAGCACCAGCTTTTACTGCAGCTTCATATAATGTTTTTGCAGCCTCCACTGAACACTGCTGAGCGCTAGGATGAAAACCAAACACAATGGGATTTCTCGTTTTAATACAGGTTAAACATTTAAACATAGTAGTAGATGTAGGATTTGTAACAGGTGTTACACCGGCTACGACGCCAACAGGCTCAGCAACGATCATATAATCCTCTTCTTCGTTATCTTCAATAATACCTACCGTTTTTTGATATTTAATAGAATGCCAAACATATTCCGTAGCAAATATATTTTTAGTAATCTTATCTTCGTAAATACCACGCTTTGTCTCTTCTACTGCCATCTTAGCCAGAACCTGTTGTTTTGCAAGGCCAGCTAAAGCCATCTCATGTACAATATTGTCAATCGTTTCCTGATCTAATAATAAAAACTCATTTAAAGCTTGACGAGCATTCTTAACTAAAGCATCTACATGTTCCTTAGGTGTGAGTTGTGCATTCTTTGACATAAGCATCCTCCTTTATATCGTTAAAAATTTAACATATTGGGTATACTCAATATAGCAGAATTTATATTATTTGTAAATAGAATTGTTAAATAAATAACAATCAAAATTAAAGCCGATTTTAAAAAAAAAATATAAAATATATACAATGCGGATAGTATTGTGATAAAATGACTACAATGATGCATAAAAACGAGGGGTAAAAATAGCAAATATTTAGTAATTAATTACTAAGATCGAGCATATAATACATAAATCGACATTTTATTACAAGATTAGTGCCATAGTATGATTGAAAAAAAGTATTAAATAAGAGATGATAGTTTTTATAAATGATGCCGATTAGAGGGAAGTGATAATAATGAGAATTATTTCTGTAGATTCGGTTAAGGGAAATGAATTATTAGCAAAAGATATTATGAATAATAATGATTCTGTCTTAATGACGGCCGGAACCATTGTGAAAAGAGAATATGTAAAGAGATTAAAGGAATTGGATATAGAATATATATATGTAGAAGATGATTTGGCAAAAGGCGTGAGTTTAACAAGCAGTCTGGAGTTGCAGATTAAGGATCAATGCCAGGAAGCAATTAGGGAAATATTATTAAAATATTCCTATAACAGTAATACGGAACTAGAAGACATTAAATTTGTTGCGGATGATATTATCTATGATATTATGAAGGATCCGGAGGTAATCTTTAATCTATCAAGTATACGTGATAAGAGTGAAAGTACCTATTCTCATTCATTGAATGTGTGTGCGCTCTCTGTCATATTAGCCCTTAAGCTGAGACTCCCGAAAGCTAAGATCAGGGATATTGCGATTGGATGCTTGTTACATGACATTGGTTTTAACTATATTACAATCGATTATCATAATTTAATACTGGAGAATTGTGACGATACAGTAAAAAAAGAAATAAAGAAGCATATCATATACGGATACTCTGCAATTGAGAAAATGGATTGGTTATCTAAGATATCGAAAGATATTATAATTAGTCATCATGAACGGATTGATGGTTCAGGATATCCATTCCACTTAAAAAAGGAACGTATTAAAATAGGAAGTAAGATTGCAGCAGTGTGTGATGAGTTTGATAGCAGGGTATATGGAAATTTAACAAGAAAAATGAAGGTGCATGATGCTATCGATTATATAGTAAGCCAGGCCGGAGTGCTGTTTGATTTCTCCGTTGTAAAAGCTTTCGTGGATTCCGTAGCGGCGTATCCGACAGGCGCTTTAGTAATAACGAATCAAGATGAGATAGGAATTGTATTAAGACAGAATCCACAATGCCCTACCAGGCCGGTAATTCGCATTATACAGACAAAGGATGGAAATAAGCCGGATGACTGGGTTGAAAAGGATTTAACAAAAGAACTTACCTTATTTATAAGAGATACCATATTAGATTAATCAATTCATCCATGCCTTGTGGATAACATACAATTATTGTGGATTAATTACATAATAAGCAAATTCTTGGTTGATGATGATAAAATCAAAAGCTCTGTTCAAATGATAGAATTCTATTATTATTTGTCAGAGCTTTCTTGTTATTATATGGGCACTTGCCAGAGAGGGTAAAATATGATATAAATAATTATCACATGAAATGATGCGTGAGAACGTAGAATATAAAGTAGAACGGTAATGAATGGAAGTGAGAATATGCATAGTTATTTAAGAGCAATAGGATTTAGCAATATAAATAATCGAATGGAGTTAAATCAGCTATTCGATAATATAACCGAACACGCTACGAAGAAGCGTATCATACAAATGAATAATACCGGTAATCTGGCTGAAATTACCATGGAATACGGTGAAGGGATCGGTATTACCCTTCGTGGAGAAATGGATGAGAATAATAATTTTCATATGGAGCATTATTTTCCCTGTGTTCTCGGACATAATGTCAGCACCAGAGAAGAAGTGGGTATCAATAAAAGAGTAGATGCAGAGGCTTATACCGGAATGTGTGATGATTACCGTCTTGGTGTTTCGCTTATTTTTTATTTACAGAATGTTATTGAATACCTGGAGAAGAAAAATCAGAATATGCCCATGAATACGCCGTTTAATATTACACTGGCTGCGTTATCTCTGGAGGGGAAGATTCTGTTACCGATTGAAATGAATGAAGTTCAGGTTAGAAATATTAGTGCGGAAACGAAATATCGAAATAATCTTATCGCGGAAGCTAAAAAAGGGAACCAGGATGCCATTGATAGTCTCACAATCGATGATATTGATACCTATGCTATGGTTTCCAGAAGAGCTAAAAAGGAAGACATTTATTCTATCGTAGATACATCCTTTATTCCCTTTGGATCAGAGTCTGATAACTATAGTGTCATTGCGACCATTACGGATTGCAATATCATAACCAATTCCTATACGAAGGAAGAGGTTTATGACTTACAGCTATTATGTAACGATATCATCTTCCGTGTATGCATCAATAAAGAGGATTTAATAGGAGAGCCCCTTGTAGGCAGAAGATTTAAGGGGAACATCTGGATGCAGGGAAGCATCGCTTTTTCAGAGCAGACAAAGGATTGATGAATAGTATTGACTTAGCATGAAGGAAATAGTAGAATAAATACGTTGCGTGAGTGTGCTTGTAGCTCAGCAGGATAGAGCGTCCGCCTCCTAAGCGGAAGGTCGTGGGTTCGAATCCCGTCAAGCACGTTAAAATAGCACATAATAAAGCGTTATTAAGCTTACAGGGATGTAAGACTTAATAGCGCTTTTTATTTTACAAATAAATACCTGCTATAAATAATGGAAGGCCTTTGTATCAAATATAATATCAATTTACATCGAATTAACAGAATATATACAAAAACATGGTATCAGTATTTTTAAATTAATGATAATTTCTTATTGTATTAAGATAACAATTAGGTTGCCAAGGAAATTAGAGAATGCAAGCTTATAGAAAGGAATGATTAATAATGAAAAATGTGATAATAGGTATAATCTCACTACTGCTACTATTGATTATGATAGGAAGCCTCAGTTCCTGTGCAAAATCAGATGAATACCCGGATAATGCCCCTGAACATTCAAATAACTCGAAAGAAATTGAAATCAAAAAAATAGCCGGGACGATAACAATGGCCGGCTCAACCTCAATGGAAAAACTGGCAAATGCTTTATCGGAAGCCTTTATGGAGAAGTATCCGGATATGTTAGTGTCCGCAGAATTTATTGGATCAGGCGCTGGAATTGAAGCAGTACTTTCGAGCACAGTGAATATCGGAAATTCATCAAGACATTTAAAGGAAACTGAAATCAGCAACGGTGCAGTTGAAAATATTGTAGCAATTGATGGTATTGCCGTAATTTTAGATAAATCCAATTCCAAAAATGATATTTCAATGGATCAATTAAAGAAAATTTTTACTGGAGAAATAAACAATTGGAGTAAAATTGGGGGCGAGAATCAGCCAATTGTAGTAATAGGAAGGGAAGCAGGTTCAGGGACAAGGGATGCCTTTGAAGAATTACTCGGAATTGAAGAAAAGTGTAAGTATTCCAATGAGATTAATAGTACAGGAGGTGTAATGGCGAAAGTGGCCTCTACACCGGGAGCAGTAGGATATGTATCCTTAGATGTATTGGATGATACCGTTAGTGTAGCAAAAATAGATGGAACAGAGCCCACTGAAGAAATGATTAAGGCAGGATCTTATTTATTAAGCCGTCCCTTTATTATGGCTACCAAGGGTGAAATTTCTAATCAGACGCTGGAGATTCAAGCATTTTTTGAATTTATTAAATCAGAAGAAGGAAAAGAATTGATTCGAAGGATAGGATTAATCAATGTAGATTAAGAATTATGATTATTTCACAAATAATAATTGTTATCCATTATTGAAACATATTACAAGGAGAACGATATGAGTGAAAAGAGCATCTCCATAGTTGGGAGCTATAAAACAAAAAATACAGTCGAAAAAACAGCCGCTTTTCTATTTGTTATATGTGCCTTTGTTGCTGTTCTGGCAGTACTATCAATAACGATTTATATGATTGTGGGAGGAACACCAGCTATCTTTGAAGTAGGTTTAAAGAATATTCTGCTTGGTACCGTGTGGAAACCCACAGCATCAGAACCTCAGTATGGAATATTATATGTAATCTTAACTTCAATTGTTGGTACGATCTTAGCGGTTCTGATAGGAGTTCCGATCGGAGTTATGACAGCAGTCTTTTTAGCAGAGACAGCTCCGACTAGACTTTCAGCATTAGTGAAGCCTGCGGTTGAATTATTAGCTGGCATCCCCTCCGTTATCTTTGGTCTGCTTGGAATATTAATATTAAATCCATTGATATATCAATTGGAAATGGCAGTGTTCAAGGATAATCCAAATCATCAGTTTACCGGAGGATCAAATTTGATATCTGCGGTATTGGTCCTGGCCATTATGATCTTGCCAACAGTAATCAATATCAGCGAATCAGCATTAAGAGCTGTTCCATCACACTATAAGCAGGCCTCTCTTGCATTAGGAGCATCTCATATTCAGACTATCTTTAAAGTAATTGTTCCAGCAGCAAAATCAGGAATTATCACAGCTATTGTTCTTGGAGTCGGTAGAGCAATAGGGGAAGCGATGGCCATAAGCCTTGTAGCTGGTAATGGGGCCAATCTTCCTCTGCCCTTCCACTCAGTAAGGTTTCTGACAACAGCGGTTGTAAATGAAATGTCTTATGCAGCTGATACCCATAAGAGAGTGCTATTTACAATAGGATTGGTACTGTTCGTGTTTATTATGCTTATTAATTTGGTTCTGAATAAAGTAATGAAGGGAGGGATAGAAGATGTTAACAGTTAACAGTATATACGAAAGAAAAAGCAGACCGCTCGAAGGGCTGATGCATGTAATTATATATCTGTGCTCATCCATTTCCATCTTGCTTCTGATCGGAATTGTAAGCTATGTGGGTATACGTGGTATCTCAGCTGTAAATTGGACCTTCCTTACAAATGTTCCGAGTGCAATCAAGGGAACTTCCGGAATTGCAGGAAATATTATTAATACCCTTTATATGATTTTAATAACGCTCGTTATTGCAATTCCTTTTGGAGTGGGAGGAGCAATCTACCTAAATGAGTATGCAAAACCCGGAAAACTGGTCAGTCTGATAGAGTTTACTACAGAAACACTGGCAGGAATTCCTTCTATTATATATGGACTATTTGGTTATGTGTTTTTTGGTATTACGTTAAAATTGGGCTACTCCATATTAACCGGTGCATTTACATTATCTCTTATGGTGCTGCCTTTGATTACAAGAAATACTCAGGAGGCATTAAGGACTGTTCCCGGTATCTACCGAAATGGGGCTTTAGGTATTGGAGCAACTAAATGGTATATGATTCGGACTATACTTCTTCCTTCAGCTATGCCAGGAATAATAACCGGGATTATTCTCTCTATTGGACGTATTGTCGGTGAATCCGCAGCATTGCTTTTCACAGCAGGGAGTGGTTATCTTCTTCCTAGGTTAGGTCAGTACGGAGAAGGTTTATTTCAAAAAATTCTTCAGCCAGGAGGTACATTAACTATTCAGTTGTTTCTTAGTATGGAAAAGGCCCAGTATGAAACTGCATTCGGTATTGCACTAGTTTTACTGGTCATTGTCTTTAGTATAAATATTATAACCAAGTATTTAACGAAAAAATTCAATGTGAACAAGTAGTATTAACAATTGCTTATATCTATAAATAGATAAATCAGGGAGTGTGTATGGTAAAAAATAAAATTATTGCAAAGGATTTGAATCTGTATTACGGATCAAATCATGCGTTGAAAAATATTAGTATGAACATAAAGGAGAAGTCGATTACAGCATTTATTGGCCCATCCGGTTGTGGTAAATCGACCTTCTTAAAAACATTAAATCGTATGAATGATCTGATTGCCGGAGTAAAAATCGAAGGTCTTGTCACACTGGATGGTGAGAATATATATGATGACAAAGTGGACACAACATTACTACGAAAGAAAGTCGGCATGGTATTTCAACAGCCAAACCCATTTCCAATGTCTATCTATGATAATATTGCTTATGGTCCTAGAATTCATGGAATAAAGACAAAATCTAGACTGGATGAAATTGTGGAGCAAAGTCTGAGAGGAGCCGCATTGTATGAAGAGGTAAAGGATCGTTTGAAAAAATCTGCTCTTGGACTCTCCGGTGGACAACAGCAAAGACTATGTATTGCAAGAGCACTAGCAGTGGAGCCAGAAGTTCTTCTTATGGATGAACCCACATCAGCACTTGATCCAATCTCAACATTAAAAATAGAAGATTTAATGTCAGAACTGAAGGAAAAGTATACCGTTGCTATCGTAACGCATAACATGCAACAGGCTGCCAGAATCAGTGATTATACTGCTTTCTTTTTGGTCGGAGAAATGGTAGAGTATGCACCCACGGATATTCTGTTCACTCGTCCGGCAGATAAACGTACAGAGGACTATATAACCGGTAGATTTGGTTAACATTATAAATAACTATTTGATAAATCTGATAGTAATAAGGATAATTTGACATATAGAATCCTAATAATTATAATTGATGAATGGAGGTATCTCATGACAGCAAGGATAAGCTTTGAGTATGAGTTACAGCAATTAAAAGATAACTTAACTGAAATGGGACAGCTAATTGAGACCGCAATAGAAAAAACGCTGGAAGCATTTGAAACCCAAAATGAAGAGTTAGCGAGAGAAATTATTCAAGGCGATCGAAATATTAATGATATAGAAAAAGCGATTGAATCAAGATGTCTCAGTTTGATTTTAAAACAACAGCCTGTAGCTCGGGATCTAAGAATAGTTACAACAGCGCTGAAGGTAGTCACTGACATGGAGCGCATCGGAGATCATGCTGCGGACATTGCGGAGTTAATTCTCAGAGAAAAAAGACAACATGTCTATAATCTTGTAAAACATATACCGGAGATGGGGACCGTTGCAAAGAACATGGTACACGACGCAGTAAATGCATTTATAAATATAGATATTGAGGAAGCAAGAGAAATCATAAAAAGAGATGATAAGGTTGATGAACTCTTTGATAAGGTTAAAGAGGAAGTGGCAAACTTGCTTCGTACCTCCAATGAGCATGTTGATCAGTGCGTTGATATTTTGATGATAGCAAAGTATTTTGAGCGAATTGGAGATCATGCAGTAAATATTTGCGAGTGGACGGAATTTCATGAGACAGGATCCGTAAACAATATCCGAATATTATAAATAGGAGGACATTCCTATGGAAAAAATATATATAATTGAAGATGATGAAAATATCCGCGAGCTGCTTAAGGTTGCGTTGGAGGGCTTTGGCTACAGTACACAGACATATGAAGCCGCAGAACCGGCGCTCTTGGATATGAAGAATGAGAAGCCGGATTTGGCGATTTTCGATGTAATGCTTCCCGGTATGGACGGTCTGACTGCAATCCGATTATTAAGAGAGGACCCCAGACTAGAGGACGTTCCGATCATCTGCCTGACTGCCAAGGATAAGGAATTGGATAAGGTAATGGGTCTAGATGTGGGTGCGGACGATTATATAACCAAACCTTTTGGCGTGCTGGAGCTAGCAGCCAGAATTCGGTCTTTATTACGAAGAGCCAGTAAAGAGGATAATAAAGATATTATAAAAGTTAAGAATCTATTGATTAATACGCTTACAAGAGAGGTTACAGTTGATGATATACCGATTGAGTTAACCTTTAAAGAATATGAGCTCTTGCTATTCCTCCTGGAAAATAGTTCTCGAGTTGTAAATCGAGATGAACTATTAAATAAAATCTGGGGTTATGAGTATGATGGAGAATCCAGAACATTGGATATCCATATTCGTACTCTAAGGCAAAAGCTAGGAGATCTTGGTACGGAATGTATTAAAACAATTCGTAGTGTAGGATATCGCTTCGTGAAAAATTAAGGTATAGTTCTATAGGATACACGATAGCCCTTGATAGCATGTGTCGCAGATTTAGAATTGATGATTCACAGGAGACTAGAATGAAGAAAGCCATATTCCAGAGATTTATACTGGTGTTATCGCTGGCGCTTATTTTAAGCGGCAGTATTTTTGGTGCGGTAATCAGTAATATTATATTGGATAGGACGGAGAATGATATGCTTTACTCAATTCGTATAGCGGATTATGGGTTTGATTATTCAGGAGATATAAAAGAACAAGTACGAAGACTGAAAGATATCAAAGGAAATGAAGTATCCCGCTTTACAGTAATTGATCTTCATGGTAATGTTGTTGCAGATAGTGATGTCAATGACAGCACCATCATGGAAAATCATAGTGACAGGGAAGAGATCAAGGAAGCTATAAAAAACCGAGTCGGTTATGCTATTAGAAAATCGGATACGGTCTCTATATCCATGCTTTATGTTGCCTGTATATCGAAGGAGGAAAACTATATTCTACGTATGGCAGTACCTTTTTCCGGGGCTGAGGAATATATAGGGATATTAATTCCGGCAATACTAGCCAGTATTGGTATTACCTTATTAATATCAATCATCCTAGCGGAGCGTTTTTCTCGATCCGTTACAAAACCATTAAATGAGATTGCTGAGGAAATGCTAAAACTAAATGAGGAGGATCCTGAGTTTCATTTTAGAAAATATGAGTACGACGAAATGAATGTCATTGCCGAGACAACAATGCAGATGTCTAAGTCTGTGAAAGAATCCATGAAGCAAATTGAATTTGAAAAGCTGATTCGTCAGGAGTTTTTCTCAAATGCTTCCCATGAATTAAAAACACCACTTACTTCAATCTGTGGCTATATTGAGCTTCTGGAAAGTGATATGGTCCATGATGATAATATGAGGAAGGATTTCTTAAAGAGAATTAAAAAAGAGGCCGAAAACATGACCAACTTAATAGGAGATATTTTAATGATATCCAGACTTGAAACGAAAGAAGCAGAGGTTACACTCTCGGATGTCCGGATTAGCCCACTGCTCAATGAGGTATGTAATTCCCTAGAACCTTTAGCGAAGGAGTACCAGGTCACACTTAGCACAATATGCAGTCCATTGGTGATAAAGGCGAATGAACAGCAAATGAGAGAATTGTTTAATAATCTGATAATTAATGCTATTAAATATAATAAACCTGGAGGTAAGGTCAAGGTTACAATAAGTTCGGAAGGGAAAGAGATTCTAATTGTAGTGGAGGATACCGGTGTTGGTATTCCTAAGGAAGCGCAGCAAAGGATTTTTGAACGTTTTTATCGAGTTGATAAGGGAAGAAGTAAAAAAGTAGGAGGTACCGGATTGGGTCTTTCCATAGTAAAGCATATTGTAAATTATTATGGGGGATCTATCGAACTGGAAAGCAAGGTGATGGAAGGATCAAAATTTATGGTCCATCTGCCGAGAGAACAGTAAAAAAGGTATTAAACCATAAAAAAAATAAGTTTTTTATAAGATTTTTGTTAAATTTATTGAAAAATTAATTTATTTATGGTATATGTCGATATATAATATAGGAAAAAGGTACTAGATAAGAAGTTAAGCATCAGCGAAAGGAAGCATTCAAGGATGAAGAAAAGACTTAACATTATAATATTCAGTCTGTGTTTTATTATTGCAGTGATGGCAGAAGCCTACTGCTTTATTGTGTTGAAAGGGGATCTCATCAGCGTAATAGGAATCGGTATTGTTGTATTAATAACCGGCTATCTTATGATAGATTCCATCCTAAGTATGTTTATGAATCAACGGGAAGAAATGAAAAAACAGATAGAACAGCTTTATATAGAAGAATCAAAAAAATGGAATGAATGTTATGAGGAGCTCTTAAACTTACAAAAAGAGAACTATACTGCAGTAAAGAAAAACACAGAGATGCTTGAGAAACAATTAGAAGAGCTGATGCTTCGATTGGATACCTTAGAAAATAACAATTGCAATGCGATGAATAAAATATCAGAGTTACAACTTATGGATATGGAAGGTCAGAAGAAGGCACTTAATTTAGAAATAAAGTATCAAAGAGAAAACACGGAACAGTTGAAAAAAGCATTTATAAAGGTAGCCAATCAGATTGCTTCCAGCAAAGTTGTAGCAATGGATCATAAACATAAAATTGATGGTAAAAAAGAAGTAGGGAAAGATGCGAATAAAGTCGCACCTTCTGTAGTTCCACTTTACAATGATCCGAATAAAGAGCTGACAAAAGATGAAATAGCAGCCCTTTTCGAATCCTATGGTCAATAATTATAAATCGAGAAACTCATCGTTACGATACGAGCGTCGTCTTGCTCTCTTCTTATAGTAGGCATTTCTTCTCTTGAGGCGTGGACGCTCTACTAAAATATAATATAGGGTTATTATGATAAGGAATAATCCGACTATAATTCCGAGGATAATCGGACGCAGACTACTATCTGCTTTTTCCACAGTTGTTTCCTCCGGAATAGTAGTGGGATTATTTTGTTGTGTTTCAACCGGAGTTAACTTAAGCTTGTCCTCACCATGATATAGTATGTCTGCTCCTCCCACATACTTATTATTATAGGTATAAGAAATCTTACCAATTACGCCGTTATCCTTCTGTTCCGACGCAGGGAAAAAAACGACCTCTCTCTGTGCATCTTTAAGGGACGCTGAATTTGGTAATACCAGATATCCTTTATCGTCGGTAATGATCGGTGTATTCGATTTGCTTAACAGGGAATTATATTTTGTAAATAGAGGAGATTCATTTGATGTCTGGGTATCCTCCATATCAGCAATCGGATATATGGAAAAGTTCTCATATGCAAAGTCAAATAAATTCTGTGTATCAGTATATTGATGAGCACTACTATCATCCTTCATAATAACGCAGATTAGTTCTAAATCGCCTCTTTTTGCAACAGAAACCAAAGTATATTTGGCAACGCTGGTATATCCGGTTTTTCCACCAATACAACCATCATAGGTATAACCTTGATTTAATACAAATTTATGATGATTTCTAAGATATCTGGTTTCTGATTGAAGGTTTGTAGGCGGTATTTGATAAGTGCGAGTTGCAAAAATCTTACGAAACGCTTCATTTTTCATAGATTCCCTTGTGATCAAAGCCATATCATAGGCCGTTGTATAGTGATTCTCATCAGGAAGGCCATGTGGATTCATAAAATGAGTATTCTTGCAACCGATGCTTTTTGCACGCTCATTCATAAGTGAAGCAAAACTGTCAACGTCTCCCGATACAAATTCTGCAACGGCATGGGTAACCTCATTGGCAGATTCAAGGAGCATTCCATAAAGGCATTGTTGTATGGTAAGCTGCTCGCCTACATCGATTCCAATACGACTGCTGTCAAGATCTACATCAAAGACAGCGGACTTAGAAAAAGTAACAACATCTCCCATGGAGGAATTCTCTATGGCTAGTAAAGCAGTCATAATCTTTGTTATGCTGGCTGGATAATAAGTTTCATTGATATTTTTCTCATATAAAATAAGCCCGGTGGAAGCCTCCATAACAATCGCAGCTTCAGCATGAACGCTGGGTCCTTCAGGCCATTCCTGTTCTGAAGTTTCTTGTGAAGAGGTATCTGTTGTGGATGCAGATACAGCAACAGCAGACAGAGCAGGGGATATGAGCAATATCAGTGTACTTATTATTAATAATACCAGTCGTTTCATAAAACCTCCTAATAAACAAAGAAAACTACTTATCATGCCTTTCTTATTTTACTATAGGAAGAAAGGCATTGCAAATAAAAAACATAAGAAATTACGAATATTTCCATAAATAACGGAGAATTCCTTCGTAATTGGTTATCGCACAAAATTAGTCCAGGTTCTTTCAATCGGTTCCGGAGAGGGATAAGCCGATTGCCCGTATTGCTTTATGTTAAGCATCCAAGCCATATTATTGGCCAGATTCTTCAGAACGCAGATGCCCTCTGCATCTTCAGAAATTTCCCCTGGCTTATTACCATGAATAACATTCCAGTAATAGGATGGAGCAATCATCATTTCAGAAATAAGAAAATAATTATTTAACTGGTCGAAGGTAGTTACACCACCGGAACGGCGAGGAATTGCAATAGAAGCGCCAACCTTTAACCTCATTCTGCCATGGGATGGATAAAACAGACGATCCAAGAAGCTTTTCATGGTTCCTGCAATTCCAGCGTAATAAACAGGGCTTCCCAGTAAGATACCATCTGCTGCATAAACCTTATTCGAAATCTCCTGAAGCTTT
>NZ_JACEGA010000002.1 GCF_014174405.1 Variimorphobacter saccharofermentans
AAATTTTATGAAGTTGGACAAGTTATTTAATCAGAGAAGGGGAGGGGTGGGGTTGTAACCTTTGCCCCTCTTTTAGAAAGGAAGTGGATGGAATGGCAGTAACATATACACAGGTGCCGGTTAAATTAGAAATCAATAAAAATACATTGGCCAGTGTTATAGATGTACTTGAAATGATAAACGGTAGTAATCCTAATAAAATTTATACTATAGAAACATCTTTCCATGTAGGCAACATAGCACAAGCAGATACAGTTATGACCGGAATTGAAACGCTAAAGAACCTGGGGGCCTTAAGCACTTACCAAGCTGATAGTGCCTTTCGTCAAATTGATGGTTTTAAAAGAAGTTATCTGAAATAGAAAAAGCATATATTTACGCCCTGCAGGTACTACTTTGCCTATGCTTGCGGGGTGTTTTTTGTGTTAAGAAACACAAGAAGTACAAATTTATTTTATATCTATTGACATTAATTGATAAAAATTATATAATCATCATTAAGAGGTGATGATATGAACACGAAGCTACAAGTACAAGAGGTACAAATAACACAAAATGTACAATTTAACGCTTCTTTATTTACCAGGTTTATAGAATATACAGATGTAAAAGAAACCACCCTTAAAGGCTATGCTGTATGCCTTAGAGCTTTTGCAAGATGGTTGCAAAGGAACAATATAATCCGGCCAACAAGAGAAGATATTAAAGCCTATAAAGAAGAGCTGGAACGTAGCGACTTTACTGCCGGGACTAAGCAGCAATATTTAAGGGCTGTTAAACACTTCTTCAAATGGACTTCAAGCGAGGGCTTATATCCTAATATTGCCGACAATATTAAGGGTGCCAAGGTAAAACACGACAACACCAAAAAAGACGCTTTAAAGGAATCCGACATCATAAATATTTGTAATAGCATAGACCGAAACACAACAACAGGAAAAAGAGATTATGCTATGATCCTTCTTTCTGTAACCGGCGGGCTAAGAATTATCGAATTACACAGAGCCAACATTGAAGACATCAAGACCATAGCCGGGGAAAAGGTTTTATTCATCCAGGGAAAAGGTAGGGATGAAAAAGATGAATACATCAAACTTGTACCGGAAGTACAAGAAGCATTAGAAGCATATCTAAATACCCGTCCAGGAGCTAAAAAGAAAGAAGCCCTTTTTGTCAGCACAAGCAATAACAGCAAAGGGCAACGCATTACAGAGCCAAGCATAAGCCGATTAATAAAAAATATATTTAGAGCTGCAGGATATGACAGCGATCGAATAACCGCCCACAGTTTAAGACATACAGCAGTAACAATGCTTCTTAAAAGCGGAAGTTCCATACAACAAGCTCAACACTTTGCCCGCCATGCAGACCCGGCCACAACAGGAATATACGCCCACAATATTGAAAGGGAAAAGGATCATAGCGAGCAGGCTATATTTAATTATATATTTAAAAAAGATGATGAAAGCAAATTACAGGAAGCCCAGGAGCTTCTGGAAGAGCTTGACCAGGACGAACTAAATAAAGCATTACAGTATTTAAGATCCATTAGAAAGGAGATGATAGCGTGAGCGCAGGAAGACCTAAAAAAGACTTACAGCGACCGGAAGATCTGAACCAACTATTTTATAATATTTATGAAACCGCTGATATTCTGGGCGTACACGAAAGAACAGTAAGACGCCTTATTAAGGATAATGAATTGAAAGCCTTTAAGGTAGGGCGTGTATGGAGAATTTCCAGGGAAGCAATCGAGGAGCTTACGAAAAATTAGACGTATAACTTAACGTAGAAAGAGAGGGATAAAATGACGTTACAAAACTTTCTTAAAATGCACCAGGGCGGTTGCGTTCAAGATTGCGTATCTATTCAACAAGAACCTTACAATTATGATAAACACAAGTATGAAAAAACCTTCTTTGAGGAAGCCGCCCAAGAAGAGATTATCAATTCAGAAATATTTAAAGAAATCCGGAACAAACAAGTAGACCACTTCAATATCATTGGTGGCGGTATGTATAAAGTGGAGCTTTGCATTTATCTGAAAGGAGAATAATATGCACACAATAAATAATGAAACCAATACGATTGATGAATTTAAGCGGCTTAAAGCATATTTAGAACAGAGAGCCAAAGAACACTATGAGAACCACAAGAAAGCCTTTGAAAATTGGCGGTTTGGAGAAATTGACAAAGTATGGATAGACAAAGACGGATTTATCTGTATTCAGTATGATAGTGGTGATTGGTGGCCCTACAAAGAGAATGGGGAGTGGTGGTAGAATGAGCAGAACAATAACTATAACCAATCAAAAAGGCGGTGTAGGAAAGACCACTACAGCCCACGCCATAGCTACCGGATTAAACCATAGAGGACTTAAAACCCTTTTAGTGGATCTTGATCCACAAAGTAATTTAACGTATACAATGGGCGCAGATGGAAGCACACCGACCATATATGAGTTATTCAATGAAGAAATTAAAAACCCCTCTTCTGTTATCCATCATATGGAACACGGAGATCTTATACCAGGCAGCTTACTACTTGCCGGGGCAGATATGGAATATACAAAGCCTGGGCGTGAATATATCCTTAATGAGATCCTAGAGCCTTTAAAGGGTGATTATGAATATATTGTTATTGATACTCCACCCGCACTTGGAATACTTACTATAAATGCCCTAACCGCTTCAAATAGCCTTATTATTCCCATGGGTGCAGATATATATAGCTTACAAGGCTTAAGCCAATTAAGGGGGCTTGTAGACAACGTAAGGAAGTATTGTAATAAAGATCTTATTGTAGAGGGCTTACTAATAACAAGATATAATAAAAGAGCAATTATCAGTAGAAACTTAAAAGAGGTTATGCAGGAAACAGCTAAGCAGTTAGAAACCAAGGTATTTGATACAGTTATAAGAGAGGGTATAGCGATCAAAGAAGCCCAGGCAATGCAAACTACCATATACGATAATTCACCCAATGCGAACGTAACGCAGGACTATAGCAGCCTATTGGATGAGCTGTTAAATAAAAGGTAAAGAGAGGTTATTATAATGGCGAAAGACTATACCGACAAATTAAAAAATGTTTCTGAAAAGTTTTTTACAGGAATACAACCGACACAAGAAACTCATAATATACAAGAAGAACATGAAGTACAAGAAGTATATGAAGCGCAACAAGTACAACAAACACAAGGTAAAAAAGGCTTTAAAATGCAGCGTATTAATATGGCATTTACCCCGGACAATATAGACTTTATCAGAATAATGGCTAAGATCAAAGGGCAGACAATGACGCAATTCGTCAACAGCATATTAGACCAAGAAAGAGAAGCCAAAGAAGAGGTGTACCAAGAAGCTAAGAAGCTGATAGAAAAACTCTAAGGCAGGTGACGAACACGAATGACTAGCGAAAATTATTTTGATATGTTGGATCGGTTTATGAAATCACATGACAATTTAACAAAACATAAATATGCAGTTGAAGATCTTGAAAATCAATTATGCAGCCTGCCGGGGGTGACAGAAGAGCAGGGAAACCTTATCATTTATTTTCTTTCCAGGCATTGTCTTTTTGGCGATTATGCGGATATTTTAAGTCTTGTTATACAGGATATTTCAGAAAACGGAGTAGATAAAGTATTAAAAGAAATTCATGAAATAGAGGAAAGCCAGGAAAATGACGATTTCTTATTCAATCTAAAGAAGACATCTAAAAGCAACAGGCCTTTAATAGTTACCAATGATGAAGAAATAGAAACTCTCCCTGGTAAACCAACTGAAATGTTCTTCAAAAATATCACAAAGCTTGCTAAAAATATGCCTAGCAATAATTTGAACAGGGAATTAACCCTCACTGTTTCCGGACAAAAAAGCAAGAAAAAGGTGAAAATAAAGGCGGAAATAACAGCCCTTATAATAAAGGATAAGAATGTAAATATTAATTCCCCTATTAACTTTTATGATATGTTAATTCTGGATGCTATTGATTCCCTATGGGAAGCTGGTAATTATATTTTTACAAGTGACATGGTCGCTAGAGTGGCTAAGTTTCTAGGCGGAAGCGCTTATATTAAAGACAATGCAGTAATGCAAGTAGAAGAAAGTATAGAGAAGTTAAGAGGTACGAAAGTAACAATAACATATACAGATCAGTTAAATATGTATCGAAAAGCGCATGAAAAAGTTGATAAAGCAGTCTTAGACGATATGGCGCTTTCCTTAACTGGTGCAACCGTTAAAGCCGGGGGCAATATTGTAAAGGGCTATCAATTCAACACTATGCCTATTCTATGGAGATATGCTAAAGACGTCGGCAATTATACATCCATTGAAATCAGCAAGATGAATACAAAAGATTGTTTAAAAGCCACTGACGGTATATCTATTATGAAAAGCTATATTTTCGGAAGAATAGCCGAAATGAAAAATGAAAAAAGGAAAAGCATGAACCGTATCAGATACAGGGAAATTTATGAACAGGTAGGCCTTATCTCAATGGAAGATAATGAAAAATATGATAACGGTAAATATAAGAAGCCTTTAAAGGATATTAACTGTCCTAAGGAAAAAGCCAGGGACATAAGAAATAATGCGAAAATATTTCTCAATCATCTTGTAAAACAGGATTACATAAAGGGCTTCAAAGAATACAGCTACGCAGACATAAAAGATAACGAAGGAGAAGACAAAAGAACAAAAGTAGGATTGGAAATTTTCTATCAGTAGTGGGTGCAACTTAACTACACTAGGGGTGCAACTTAACTACACCAAAATAAAAAAGGGTGCAACTTAACTACACTAGGGGTGCAACTTAACTACACCAAACTCGAATGCAATTATAAGGACAAACTCTTTGTTATCAAGCCTTTAAGGGGTACTCTCTAAATTGGGTATAAGTAAACTGTAGGTACTACAGTATGTTTACTGTAGTGCCAGCCATGCCCCCTATTTACAAAGGGGCATGGCGTGGCTATAGTAAATTCAAAAGGTAAATATAGCCTATAAACAGCGGCAAAAAGATTAATGCAGAATTATCCGTATAACTTAACATAGAATATTAAGCCCTCTTAAAGGCTTCAATATAAACTCACGCTGAAAGGAGTGATCCTCATATGAGAGTATTAAAATAAGCCACGCTACACTTGCAGGCGAAACGTGGCTTAGCACTAGGAATAGAACTCAACGAACTATACCCAGGCAATGTCATTATATCATTGTCCTGGAAATAAAACAAGAAAAGGAGAATTGCATATTATGACAAGCTTAGAAGAATTAAGAATGAAGAACGAGTTTTCAGAAAAATTAGACAACGCTGAAATGAACCTAGATAAGGTTAGAACATTGGTAGGAGATCTTCTTGAAGAATACAATATGTACGATCCGAGAAAAACAGCTGAAAAGTTGCAATACGAAGCTTCCAGAGTAATGACTTATCTTGAAATAGTTTTCGATTATGTGATAGATACGCATAACGATATAGCAGCTATTCAAGAAGAGTTACACACCAGATCAAAAAATTTAAGAAAATTATGCGTTGCAAGCGGAGAACTTGAAAGGACACCAGGGGAGGTATTGGGAAATGAGTAGAGAGGATATAATCACTAATTTGTTGAGTACATATGCCAAGTATGGTGTAACCCGCTTTATTCTGGAACAGGAAATAGAAAGCGGATTAAAGCAGGGATTCTCTTATCAGACCATCTATACAGGATTAAGAATGACATTAGGAAATGTCTTCCATGAAAGAGAATATTTCACTCCGGCAGAAATGGCCGAAGCTCTGGGAACTACAGAAGAAGAAATTATAAACCAGGTTGAAGTTATGGGAAAAGAGCTTGAAGCCCAGGGAGAAGATCCAAGCGAATACTTCACAAGGGTTGAGCCGGTAGAAAAGCAGACCTTTATTATTCCCCCCGGTGCATTGAAATAAAGTTGCGAAATCGTAAGAATTATATTTTCCGGTGCAAGCTGCAGCTTCACTCGTCACGTAGGAAGAATGAATATGGTTTTCGTCCTGGAAGACGAATACTTAAAGGTATGTAACATTTCGTTACCTACCCTCGACACTGATGTCGAACCCGCACCAAAAGATCATATTTGTTCTGACGTCAGAACAGCAACCCGACATTGGTGTCCAGTTGCACCGGAACAGCTTTAGAAAGAGAGGTAATAAATTGAAGAGAGAAGATGCAGAGCTTTATATAAAAGATGATCTTCCTAATTATCTGACAGCAAGAGGGTTAAGTTTAAGAAAGCCTTTTAGGTGTCTTAATCCGGATCATAGCGATAGCCACCCAAGTATGAGTTATGATGTGAAGAGAAATAAAGTTCATTGTTTTTCATGCGGGGCAGATTACAGCACGTTTGACCTTATAGGCATAGAATACGGATTAACTGACAATGCAGAGATATTTAAGAAAGCATATGAGCTTTACAATATTGAAATTGACACCGCACAGGACGATTTTAGCCCGGTAAAAGATAGTAGACAATATAAAACACCTTTAAACGAGTTTAAGCCAAGAAATCAAAAAATAGACGACATAGAAGACCTTGAAGAGCCGGACAAGGTATATGACTTTACAAAAATTATAGAAGAAGCTCACAAGGAGCTATTAAACACTCCTAAAGCCATGGATTATTACAGATCCAGAGGGTTGTCAGATGAGATTATAAAGGAATACAAATTAGGATATTGCAAAGATGGCTATAACTCATTATTGAAAGACTTTCCGGAGCTTCATAGCCAAGGGAAAAAACAAGGGCTATATAAATATGTGTTGCCATATATCAACGACGATAAAACTTGCAATTACTTCATAACGGAAATCACAGACAGAAGCCAGGTAGACGAATATAACGGAAAGTACAGAAAAATTAAAGACATAAAGGCTTATATTTTCAATGAAAGATATATAATCCGTAACAGTCCAGAAGTAATCTTTATTTGCGAGGGAATATATGATGCACTAAGTGTTGAAATGGCTGGAGGAAAAGCGATAGCCTTTATAGGTACAGCTCACAGGAGATTTTTAAGCCTTTGCAAAAAATATAAACCTAAAAGCAAATTTATCATTATGCTAGATAATGACGGAGCCGGGCAAAAAGCGGTAGAAGCTGTTAAGGAAGGCTTAAATATTTTAGGTATTGATTATGCGATACATAAGCCCAACAACGGGAAAGATGCAAATGAGAGCCTGCAGAACGACAAAGAAGCTTTTGTATCTGACATAGCTGAAGCTATAAGAAAGGCAGTAGAGCAGGAAAAACTAGATTATCTTAATAATAGCGCTTTAAAGCATATTGCAGAATTTACAAATGGCATTAATGAGAGTGTAAATACTCCTGCAATATCTACCGGCTTTTTGGAACTTAACAATATGTTAGACGGTGGATTTTATGAGGGGCTTTACATTCTGGGGGCCATTTCATCCCTGGGAAAGACAACTTTTGCGCTGCAAGTTGCTGATCAGATAGCCAGGGCGGGGCATGACGTATTATTTTTTAGTTTAGAAATGTCAAGATCCGAGGTAATTGCAAAGAGCATAAGCCGGCTAACATTTATCGAAAGCAAGTTTAATAAGGAACTCGCAAAGACAACCAGGGGGATATTGGCCGGAAAGAAATACCGGTATTATTCCCAGGAAGAAAAGGATTTGATAAAAAAAAGTGTAGAAGTGTATTCTCAATTTGCCGGGAATATGTATATCTATGAGGGGCGCTATGTCAATAAAGATGGAACAGCCGAAAGAATGAGCGTAGCGCATATAAGAGAATTAGTGAATAAGCACGTTACCCTTACAGGCCGAAAACCGGTTGTGTTTATTGATTATCTACAGATCATTGCACCGACAGATATAAGAGCCACAGATAAGCAAAACACAGATATAGCGGTATTTGAACTAAAAGAAATCAGCAGGGATTTTAAAATCCCGGTTGTTGCTATAAGCTCATTCAATCGTGAAAATTATTCGCAGCCGGTCAGTATGGCAAGCTTCAAGGAAAGCGGTGCAATAGAATATTCAAGTGATGTATTGTTAGGACTTCAATACTCTGGAATGGAGTATCTAGACGGAGAGAACGAAAGGGATCGTACAAAGAGGATTCGAGAACTATTCCGGATTAATGAAGCCCAGGCAAAAAACGGAAAACCGCAAGAAATAGACCTAAAAATCCTTAAGCAGCGAAATGGAGCCAAAGGAAGCATAGGCTTGTATATGACAGCAAAATTCAATTACTTTGATGATTTTAGACCGATAGAACCGGAAGAAACACCATTTGATAAGCTGGTAAAAGAAAGTAAATAGTTGCGACGTCTCAACAAGGTGGATAGTGAAATGCTACCCACCTTTTTTATTGTTTATTATGGATTATGTTCCATACCAAAGTCTTAGATATTTTCAGCATTTCAGCTATTTTACTCATTGAAAGACCGTTCTTCTCATACTCATAATGAACCTTGAAATAATGAGTGTTATATTTGCTTATTTTTCCCTTCTTGACAGATCCCCTTTTATTACGGTTACTTTCATCCAGGTAAACCCTGGGTGCATTACCGGTGATCTCTTTTACAATGTCATATTTTAGAGCTTCCCGGCATCTTGCGCAGGTGTCTTTATCTGCCTTGCTGCATTCATAACACGGTAAAGGCATATCTCTCATCCCCTCTTATATCGTTCATTATTATTGCTTCTGAACGAATTATTTTAATTATATATCGGATGGAAAACCTGGATGAATAAGTTACCCTTTAAAGGCATTTTTCTATGTTAAGTTATACATGTAATTTTACATAAAGAGTATAAAACAAAATAAAAGAACATAGACAAATATATGTTTTTGTTGTATAATAAGTACAAGAAGTTTATTAAGTACAAAAAGTACAAAGGGAGTGAAAAGCCTATGATGTCAGATGAAGAATTTAATAGCCTGGAATTTAGAGAGATAAAAACCATTAAAGACATGACAGCCTTAAAAGGGGCTACCATTACGGATATTGAACCGACGTATGCCGGGTACTATGAAAATGGATCACAGGTAATAAGCGGGGTAATTCTCTATGTAAATATGGCCGACGGAAGTCAGAGGGTATGTTCTATAGATTGCCCTGCCCCCTGGGAGATAGAGAGTGATAAACCAATATTAATGATGTTATCTATAACGAAGGAGTGAGAAAGCATGACAGAGAGTGCGAGAGCAGCACAGAGAGAATATTATAGGCAGTATAGGGAGAAAAACAGAGAGAAGTTAAGAGAGTACCAGGCACAATACAGAAGGAAGAATAAGGCCAAGATAAGACAGTATCAAAGGAACTTTTGGGAAAACCGGGCAAATAGATTAATAGGGGGTACTCCATAGAAAAGCCCTGTGTTTACAGCCTTTAAGGTAGATTTAAAGCGCCAAAACAAGCTAAAAAGTGGCGCATAGTTATAAAAAACAAATAATAAAAAGGGGCTAAAAATCAAGAAATAAAGAGGGTTGGTGTATGTCGAAAATAGATAAGCTGATTATTAAGGCTAAGGAATTGAAAGAAGCAAAAAAGGGTTTCCTTACTTTTGGAATGATTAATCGCAAGGGAAAAAAATGGACCCTTCAATGTTCAATCTGGGATGGGATACCTGGAAGCGGAACAATGATTATTAAAAGCGAGCATGATACATTGTCGGAAGCAGAGCAAGAAGCAAATAGGATAGCGGAAGAATACCCTAACCAATTCAATGACGTAACAATAATTATTGATGATATCCCAGGGGGCAAAGCATGAAGAAAGTAGATAAGTTATTAAAGCAAGCGAAGATTATGGCCGGAATCAGAGGTAATGTTCTGGATAACTACGACTTTAAAAGATTGTCTACCGAGGAACTTAAGGAACTTGCATACGGTAATCCTTCAGAAGAAAGATTTAATGAGTTAATCAGCAGGGCTGCCAAGCCTGCAGGAGGTGATTGAGCAAATGAATAAGCGCAAAAAGAAGAATAACGCTCACACAGTACCAAAGGATAACCTGGTAAAGGAAGCGAGGGAATTAGAAAAGAAGCTTGTAAGAAAGAGGTGATAATTTGGCAAAGATTAGATTAAGACTGAATACTCCAACAGACGTAAGAAAAACCCTTGTAAGGGTTACTAATATGGTTGCGAACGGTGAGATGGACAGCAAGAGAGGAAACACTATTATATCAGCCTGCAATTCTGTTTTAAGCGCAATTAGGACAGACGAACAGGAGAAGAAGATAGCGGAACTGCAGCAACTTCTTGATAGTGTGGCAAAGGAGAAGAGCAGATGAAACTAATTGATAGGCTATTAATGCAGGCCAAGGAAATCCTCACAGCTAAGCACTTTGATTATGACACGAACGAGGATGGATTTATTGAAGCCTTAGGATTGGATCCGGAAAGGTACAGGATTGATTATCCGAATGGTGAACATGGATATGATGCACTTAAAGCTCTTTTCGAGGTTTCGGATGATCTCTGGAATGACGAAGAAGAAACGGATAACCAGGGATAAAGGGGTTGATATATTGCTGACTAATGAAGAACTTGTCGAGAAAATAAAACAAGGCATAGATGCTTCAAGAAACCTTGAGCTTCTCTATAAGCAGAACGAACAATACATTCGTAAAATTGCCAACCGATACCGCGGGTATGCAGAAATAGAAGATCTGATGCAAGAGGGCTATTTTGGACTATATGAAGCCGTACAAAGATATGAAAATGAGCATGAAGTTCTGTTTATGTCATATGCCGGCTTCTGGATAGCCCAGGCAATCAAAAGATACATAGAAAATAGCGGGAGATCATTAAGACTTCCGGTGCATCTGCATGAATTGATATACAAGTATAAAAGAATAGTTAATGCTTATATGTCACAGCTAGGCAGAAATCCAACTGATAAGGAGTTATGCAGGCATCTAAGAATAAGTCCTAACCGGCTTAAAAACCTTGAAAGGTATATTTATGAGTATGGACAAATAGAAAGCTTGGACGAACCTGTAAACAGCTCTGAAGATGGTGACCTATTAGTGTGCGATACCGTTCCGGATAGCACAAATATTGAGAATGAAGTGGTTAATAAAATTATTGAACAGGATCTTAAAACCGGGTTATGGCAGATTGTAGAAAAGAATACTACGGAAGAGGAAAACCAGGTTATTCTATACAGATTTAAAAATAATCTCACTTTAAAGGCAACAGGAGATAATATAGGAAAAACCATTGAAAGAGCTAGGCAATTAGAAAACAGTGCTCTTAAAAAATTACGCCGGAGCCGGATAATAAGAGAACTAGAGGAAAGATACGCTATAAGCTATTCACAAGCCTATAAAGGTAGTTTATCAAGCTTTAGATATTCCTGGATGTCTTCCACAGAAAAGGCTGCCTTTACAAAAATGGGTGTTGATTAAGAATTTAATAACAGCCAGACGCTGCTATTAATATAAACCTAAAAGAAAGAGAGGAAAAGAGAATGAAATTAAGAGAATTAACAGAAGCACAGAAACAGAAGTACATGAGTGATATTACCGGCATCACCAAGAACTATGATGAGATGATCCACAAAATTAATGGGTTGCTGCTCCAGTACGGAGATATTCACTACAAAATGACAGTTGATATGTTAAGCGTGAATTATGCCCGGGAGCAGAAAGAAGCCTTGAAGATGCAGCTTAAGAATACCAATGTAACCGCCCTAGATCAGATAATTGCAACACTCAAGGACACAAAAGAGAAATACATAAAAGATATTGCCCCGGTAACAGCTATTACAGATCCTTTAGAGCTTTCCTTTATAGAAAAGGAATTAAAAGTTATGAAAGATTCCGAGGTCATGGACTACTATAAGGAAAATTATCTTGATAGTAACATCACCAGACTAATTGAAATTGAATGGAAGGCTAGACATGGTTATAAAGATGGTAAGATCATGATGGAGCTGCCTAAGTATAGCGCTGTTGATCCGATCACGAACCGCGTTGATCAGGAGATAAAAGCAGTTGTTGGTTTACGCCAGGTGGCTGATATGATGCTTTGCTTCCAAGAGCCGGCAGCGGATGATAGCACTAAGCCGGTTATGATTCCATGGAACACTATTTTACAGGAAGTTGAAAACAGAAATAAGTCAACCGTAGTAAGAGTTACTATTGGAGATCTCTATAAATATAATATCAGCAAATAAGAAAGGAGATTGAAGTATGTCATACGAAGAGTTAAATACAGGCTTCATTAATCTGATTAAGGCCGAGAGGAATAAGATACTTAATAACCATGGAAGACACTCTATTTATGAGAAAGAGCTTCAGAACATATTAATTCAATATGCTGACTTGACCGGTCAGGACATTGAAGTTCTGAATGAAGCAACCGATAAGAACAAATTTTATGAAGTTGGACAAGTTATTTAATCAGAGAAGGGGAGGGGTGGGGTTGTAACCTTTGCCCCTCTTTTAGAAAGGAAGTGGATGGAATGGCAGTAACATATACACAGGTGCCGGTTAAATT
>NZ_JACEGA010000003.1 GCF_014174405.1 Variimorphobacter saccharofermentans
ATATTTTGGCGCTGTTGACAAAGCAAAATATATTAGCAAGCCATCAAATATGGTATAATTAAGCAAAGGGATGGTGGCTGTTATGATGAATCAAAATAATTGTGTGCAACAAAAAATGATGTGTGTAACAATGGAAAACTTAATGCCGCAGGGTCATTTTTTAAGGCAATTGGATAGATTTATTGATTTCAGCTTCATTTATCAAAGGGTCGAGCACATGTATTCACAAACAGGCAGGCGCTCTATTGACCCTGTAGTTATTGTAAAAATGCTCCTCTTAGGTTATCTTTATGGCATCAACTCTGAACGCAGATTAGAAAAGGAAATTGAAGTAAATATTGCGTACCGTTGGTTTTTGGGAATAGATTTAGATGAAGCAGTGCCAGACCACTCAACATTATCGCAACTACGTCGAAGAAAATTTAAAGGCAGCACTATCTTTGAAGAGATTTTTGCTGAAATAGTCAAGCAATGTATAGAATATGAATTGGTGGGAGGCAAGCTGTTGCTTACCGATTCAACTCACGTGCGAGCCAATGTACGGAACGATATCTCAGAACGAATATTAGTAGATATAGAACCATCTGCATATCTCAGTCGCCTTAATGACGAGGCACGTCGGGATGGAATTTTGTGTGAGGAAAATGAAGACACCAAACCAGCCAAACAAAAGGAACAACTAAAAAGTCCAACTGATCCGGATGCTGGCTTCATGAAACGTCCCGGAAAGCCTTTAGGATTTCATTATCTCAGCCACCAGACTTGTGATGGAAAGCACGGCATCATAACCGATGTTTGTGTAACGCCGGGTAATGCAACCGATGCTTCGGTTCACTCCGAGCGAATTAAGCACCAGATTGATACATTTGGATTTCAACCGGATGCTGTGTGTGCCGATGCTGGGTATGACAGCTCAGAGATTCATAAGGATATGCTTGATAAAGGCATCCAAACCTATATTCCGCAAAGGGCGCCATCATGTGGAGAGTTGACTGTATTTTCAATACACGACTTTGAGTACGATGAAGAAAGTGACAGCTTAACCTGCCCTAACGGATGTAAATTGGTGTTTTCCACCTATCGCAAGAAGTTAGGCTGTAAGCGTTATAAATCTACCGCCAAGCAATGTAATAACTGCCCTATTAGAGAAAATTGCATTTCCGGCACGGCAAAATACAAAGAGGTAGAGCGTACGTACCATAAGTCTGCTACAGATAAACAGCATAGAGCAAATGGCTCCCCTGAATATCTTGCAGCTATGCGGCTGCGTAAAATTTGGTGCGAGGGTAATTTCTCACATCAGAAAGCAAACCATAATTTAGCACGCCTGCGGAAGCGTGGCCTGGGCAATGCCTACGAGCATTGCCTACTTTCGGCGACGGCGTTAAATCTAAAGAGGATGGTACGGCTCCTAAATCATAGCCCCGAGAACTTAATATGGCTGAAAATTTTACGGATGCCCAGAAATATCTGGACATCCGCTATTTTTATGCCACTTTGTCAACAGCTCCGAAA
>NZ_JACEGA010000004.1 GCF_014174405.1 Variimorphobacter saccharofermentans
AGATACTGATATCAAACAGAATTATGGGGAGGCTCACTATGGAAAAACAACAGATAGAGGAACTCAGACAAAAATATATTCAAAATCCTCCAGAAGGTATGACTGCCAAGCTCGTTAAAAATATGAGCGATGGTGACCTGCTTGATATGCACTACTTTCTAACAGAGGATGATGACCTTGATGATGGTGAAATCGAAGAAGGCTTTTATATCGACCTTTTCTGATCACTGTCTGATTTCTATGCCCGTTTTCAGCGGGCTTTTTTAATTCATAGTCTCTCCGAACGGAGGAATTTCCTATACTAGAACAAAAGTGTGCTTCGCACACATCAGCTCCCCTGCCCCTCAATCTTGAGGGGTTAGGGCTTTCTTTTTGTATCATTTTGGTTCATAATGGTTTTATGAACATACTACAAAAGATTTTTAATGACCATTATGAAGAAATGTTATATATTTTGCATCCTCGTCAATCGGTTCTTGAAAACGTTGAAAAGATGCTTAATTGTGGTGACCCTTCTTTCGGTGGGACCATGTATGGCTGCCCTCATTGTGGGGAGCTTAAATTTGTTCCTTTTCGCTGTCACTCTAAATTCTGTCCTACCTGCGGCGTCAAATACTGTTCTGACCGGTCTACCAAGATGTCTTTTAAGCTAATTCGTTGTACACACCGTCACTGTGTTTTCACAATTGATGATGATTTACGCCATTTCTTTTTTGAGAACCGCAGCCTTCTCAACTGCCTTTTCCAGGCTGTCCGTAGTGTTATCCTCACTATGTTTTACAAGATAAATAAATCGAAAAACTTCGTTCCTGGCTTTGTCTGTGTTCTCCACACGTTTGGTCGTCCCTTGGAATGGAATCCTCATATCCACTGTCTTCTCACCGAGGGAGGTTTCTCCGACGATGGCTTTTGGCGCATTGTGAAACATTTCAACTACACTTATCTCAGAAAGGCTTTCCAGACTACGCTCCTTGATATAATGGAGAAAAAGATTGGTCCCTCCTTTAAGAAAACCAAAGCTGCCATTTATAAGAAAGACAAAAATGGCTTCTATGTGTATGCAAAACCTAATCTTTGCAATCCTGATACCGTCGTAAAATACATCAGTCGTTACCTTGGTCGTCCTGCCATTGCAACCTCTCGTATCGATTCTTATGATGGTGAAAATGTTACTTTTCACTACAACAAACATGAGGATAATTCCTATGTTGAGAAAACTATTCCCGCGCTGGATTTTATCAAGCTTCTGATTCAACATATTCCGGAAAAGCATTTCAAGATGACTCGTTATTATGGACTCTATGCCAGACACCGCGAATCCGACCAGAAGCTTTCAAAAGCCATTCCTAAATCCAAACATAAGATTCTTCTTGATTTCAAGACCTGGAGAAATAATATCCTGCTTTCCTTTGGTTATGATC